>DROB01000443.1 GCA_011321985.1 Gammaproteobacteria bacterium
CTATTCACTATTCACTATTCACTATTCACTATTCACTATTCACTATTCACTATTCACTATTCACTATTCACTATTCACTGCGCGCTTCGCGCGCTAACGCTTTACCGTTTTCAAACAGCATCAGCGTTCGCCTGAAGGGTTCTTCAAAGGTGAATATCCAGCTCGGGTCTGGCGTATCGGTCTGCGCCTGTTCGCTGGTTTTCATCGAGTAATGCATAAGCGTTACACCCTTATCCTTGACCGATATATCCAGATTCAGATCAAGGTAGAAAGAAAAGTTGTCGCCGGCCTGGTCGCTATCGAGCTTGCATTCGGTAATCTGCATTTGCAGCTCGGCATAGTTGTTATCCGAGGGTTTTTCGGCTGCCAGGGTGAGTGGTTTGATTTTTCCGGGCAGCTTGCGTGAAAGCTGCTCATTAATGTCTTTCACCGCCTCTGTGCACACCTCAGGGTAGGCACTGTCTTTTGCCTTATCCGGTAGCTGTACGCCGGTAAAAACCAGTACGGGCGATTCCAGAGGCTGCCACTGGCCCTCTATCTTCGGGTATCCACAGGATGACAGCAAAAACACAGCATAAACCGTGGCCACAAGTGACAAAAAACATCTCGTCCTGGCGTAATTTTTCATCTCCCCTCCTGTGTTCACCCCGTCTATGGACTTTAAAACAGGTATTATGCCTTTCTTACAGGCCATAAAAAAGGCAGCATCCGTGGATGCTGCCTTTTACAGCGTAAGCAACAAGGCCCACGCTTATATCCTGTTCTGCTTAGACAGGAACGATATTCTCAGCCTGAGGACCTTTCTGGCCCTGAGTAACAGTGAACTCGACTTTCTGACCTTCGGTCAGGGTTTTGAAGCCTGAACCCTGGATAGCACTGAAGTGTGCGAAGACATCGGGGCCAGATTCCTGCTCAATAAAGCCAAAACCTTTAGATTCGTTGAACCATTTAACGGTACCGGTAACAGTAGACATAATTATTTCCTATGTAAATATTTTGATAAGCCGGACATCAACATGATGTCAGACTGGTTGTGCTGGAAGTGTTGCTAAATTATGTAATACAGGATGAGTACTAAAGGTAGAGCATCGAGATTGTGTGCATAAATATAAAACGAACTTTCTAGCTGCGATTGATTATATAGCACTTCCACCCCGAGTCAACGACTTATGGCATTTATATTGAATTAATCAGAGGTTCCTTAATATTTCAAGGAAAAATAGCGGTTTAGGTGATTGTTGTTACGGCTTTTTTTGATTTCAGCCGCAAAGTTTAAAAACGAGACGCTGTATTGTCCACAGATGGACGCAAATAAACGCAAAGGTTTGTTTTTGCAGCCATGTGTAGGCCTGCATAAGCGATAGCGTTGCTGGCGCTTTTAGTTTATTGCCGGCAACGCCCCTTCGGCAACAGCTCCTGCATTGCCCTAATACCGTCCATCCCTGGACATATATGCCGACCTACGATATCCCTGTAATAAAAAAGCAAACCTTTGCGTTTATTTGCGTTCATCTGTGGATAGATAAAGCGTTCGCCTGACAACACACATAAAAAAAGCCGCAACAATGTGCGGCTTTTTCTGATCAGGCTGAAAGCTGAAGCTTAACGCTCTGAACCGGCCTCTTCGTGAGCCATATCAACCACTTTCATGGCCAGTTCCATATATTTCTGACGGTAACCGTCCAGTTCATGACCGGACTTGGGTGAGAAGTAATCTTCTGGATCAACACCGTTATTGTGCTCATATTCCATAAATTTCTTCTGCATTTCCAGCATTTCTTTGATTAATTCAGCTTTACTGCTCATAGTTCTCACCTTTTAATATGTGACCGGGTCGTTGACCCTGAATTCTTAAACCGTTATTCAATTTGTGGAATTTTAGCCTGCGTTATATCTTACCCATATATCTACAAATGGGAAGATCCGGCAGAAATTCCGCCTGACCCGTAGCTGTTAGTAGCCGCCTTTACGGGTACTTTTCGGCAGGCCGGCGAATTTACGACCCTGCTTGCTGGGCATATTCGGAAACAGCTCATACATTTCCTTGCTGGAAGGCTTGCTGCCCCACAGTTTACCCATGGCTTTCTGTATGGTGCGCTCGTTCGGCTCTTCACCGCCATTGTTGACGTGCTGATCACGCAGGTAACGGATAACGTCCCAGTGCTTCTCGGTCAGTTCAAAACCGTCTGCATCAGCAATCGCCTGTGCGACATCTTCATCCCAGTCATTGACTTCTACCAGGTAACCTTCATCAGTTGTTTCAACCGTTCTACCATTGACTTCAAGTGCCATAATGATTCGCCCTAAATGTATAGTGTGAAATTGCAAAAAAGTGGCGCGAATCTTAGCGGAGAAGGCGCATTTAATCCAATATTACCAAATAGATAGATACTGAAACGAAGGCGGAAACAATCGAGATCTTGCTTTAACTTTAACCCCTAAGCGCCTGAAAAATGAGAAGAATCCTCGGTCGCTCCTACGGCCTTAATACCCTTGTGCGGCAGAAAAATACCGCAACCCAGATGCCTGCCCGGACCGATACCATTCTCCTGCAAAATCACCGAATCCTCCTTGTCGAGATCGGCGATCATCAGGCTGCGCGTCTCGATGACCTTACCATTGATATCCAGCCGGTGGTCTTTGCCACAGAGCATTTTACGCGCGGCAACACCATAATCCTTTAGCTGGTCGACCACCCAGTACAGAAACTGGTCCTCGGACATACCCTCGGGCACCATGACGTAACGGGAAAAAATCGTCGATAACGGATTGATTTCCTTTTTTGTCATTTTGCCCACGGTTACCGGGTAACCCATAATATCCAGGGTTTTACCGACCAGCTCGGCCGCATCGTCCACCCTATCAAGGGGCACCCGCAGGGTCATACGTGTGCGTTTCGACAGGTGAATCAGCTCGTCATCGGCCGGGCGCTCCCAGCCATTGCCCGAGGTAGCGCCGTGAATCTGGTGAATGCCGATGCTTTCATCCTCTTTAATCCATGGCAGCGCCTCGTACATGGCCTGTGACAACGCCCAGGCATGGCAACCGGGTATCTGCTTGCACTCGATCCTGTAACTCAGGTCCACCACCTTGTCGGAGGTGGTGATTTCCGGTTTTTTCTCGTCTTCCTGCCAGAACATAGCGATACCTTTACAGTCGCGACGTAAACGCCGCCTCCAGCTTGTCTTCCCAGTCCTGAGGCGTATCCTCGAACTGCGGTTTTACATCCATACGAAAAAACAGCTCACCCTCCGAGGCGCGCTTTTTCAATTCTTCCTTCAGCTGTTCAAAAGTCTCCATATCC
>DROB01000444.1 GCA_011321985.1 Gammaproteobacteria bacterium
ATGATATAAATCTTACTGAACCGACCACTTTCAAGCGCCACTCCTATCTGTCTCTCCAGAATGGTCGTACCATCCGTTAATTCGATGAGAGACTTGGGGCGATCTTTTGTCAGAGGATACAGACGCGATCCTTTTCCTGCCGCTAATATAAATAAGTTCATGTTACCCTCAGATAAATACTGCTTTGTTTGCATACACATTATGCTCAGAGACCATAGTATCCCAATCTCTTACGCTCTTTTAAGTTTCTGAACAGGTTCAGCGGTTTTCTTTTTAAGTGATCAGTCCCTTTTTCCAGCATCGTCTCTACAGCATCGACGACACGTTGACTAGACAGGCCATCCTGGTAAGGATGCACATCCAGGCGATGCGCAGTGATCTTCCCTGACAGCGCAGGATCAGGATTCAAAGCTTTCAGCAGGCTCTCCTCTAATGCTTCAGCTCTGGTGAAACCAATCATCCAGCTCGCAGGTCGTCGATTATTAAAACTGACAACCACTTTATCCTGTAGAGAAAATTCAGATAAAATCGATGAGGTATCCGACAGTAATACATCAGCACTCTGCAACAGCGGGATGACATCCTCTGTTTCTACTATTCGTAGATTAGTATTTTCGATCACCCTGTACATATCTACCTCTTTTTCTGTTGCTTTAGGATGAAACTTGACCAACCACTGCCAGTTTTTTTTACGACTCAAATGATTGATCTCATCCAGCAACCCGTAACTACTCGTCAACTTTGGAGAAAACGTTGGCGCATATAATATTTGCGGGACATCCGTCGTGAAAGCAGCTGTTTCCGGCTGAGGCGTAAAGAGAGGATCCAGCTTCGGCCAACCCGTCTCAACCACATCAAAACTCGGTTTTCTTATTTTTGATCTCTGTGCTTCGAATCCTCTCGTAGTCATAGGTCCCTGTGTACAATAGAGGTCGAAATATCCACGGATCTTAAACTTGTTTTTTTTTCCAGAGTCAAACCCGTGAAAGACCTGGACTTTAATCCCTGGAAAAAATGAAGGAACACTGTTTCCTGGCACGAGCGTGGCATCTGCTTCAAATCGTTTTACATCAACGACGGTCTGTAGTGTCTTATCGGAGGAACGGATAAACTTTTCCGCCTCAGACCCTCTTTGCACAAACCATCGGACCTCGTGTCCTCGTCTGAGCAGCTCTGCTTCGACTGGACGGAGAACGGGATATGAATAAGACAATGAGACATAAAACAGAATCTTGTAGTGAGTATCAGCCATCAGAGTGTCTTTTCAGAGAGCACAGCCCCCTTGTGCACTCCGGCTGAAAACAATAGGATATATATCACAAAAAACAGTATGAAATCCCGATGCTTGAACAGGGCTATACTCATACCGAAATGCATATAGGCTACCAGCACCATCAAACCAGAAACAGCATAAAATAATGTATCACGGTCATATTGCCGCAGATGCGTAAAAAATATGATAATACCACTTAAAAACAACATGACGAGGACCACCAACCCCACCAGTCCACGCGTTGCCATCTGCAATAAAATCTCATTATGTGGATTATCCCAGATAATCACTTCTCTGGACATCCGGTCCTTGTTCGATTCAAAATAATTGGCGGAATTCTCTCGATAATTCCCCACCCCTACGCCAAACAGGGGTTTCTGTAAAAATAAAGCGTATGCTGTCTCATACATATCAAAACGCGAACCAATCGAGGTTTTAGAATTACCATGCTGCCAGTATTGATCGATATCGATGACAGCCTGGTCGATGCGCTGTTTTGTCTTCAGACCCGGCATATTAAACATGATCGTCACACCGATGATAATAGCTAACACCAAAACAAACTTATTTTTAAGCTGCAAATCTCTAAATACTGGCCACAGTACAATTGCCAGCAAGGCTGGAATCGCTATCCAGCCGCCTCGGCTCTGCGACAATAAGCTTGCATACAGACCACAAAAAAAAGCCAACACTCCCACGGCCCTCATCCATGATTTCACATCCCTGATATAGAGCGAACCTGCCAGGCTCAAAAAACCCAGGAGTAACACCAGATCACCAAACCGTATCGGATGCATGGTTCCATTAGCACGCCCCGGCCCAAAAGAAGACCAGGCGAGATCATCGACATAACCGTGCACTTCGAGCCATGCACGGATCACCACG
>DROB01000445.1 GCA_011321985.1 Gammaproteobacteria bacterium
AAAATCCTGTGTTCTACTGTATGATGATCTTGCTGCCGAACTGGATTCTAGTCATCGTAAGTCAATTTTATCGGTTTTATCAAAGATGAATATCCAACTATTTCTTACGGCGATAGAGCACCCGCAGATAGACTTAACGGCCTGGTCAAATAAAAAGGTGTTCCACGTGGAACAGGGTACAGTAGGTGAAGGAAATAACTCGCAAAGCTAAGCATCAGGGGTGATAAACCCGTGCTTATTCCGCATTATGCGGCCATCTGTCTTAAAGACCTGATATAATGCAAGTGTTCAAATAAGTGGTTGAAAACATGAGTACAACGGATACCTACGATTCCTCAAGTATTAAAGTTTTAAAGGGGCTAGAGGCAGTTAGAAAGCGCCCCGGAATGTATATTGGTGATACCGATGATGGCACCGGTTTACATCACATGGTATTTGAAGTGGTTGATAATTCTATCGACGAGGCACTCGCTGGCCACTGCAGCGAAATCAATGTAAAAATTCACTCTGATAACTCGATAACAGTATCGGATAATGGTCGTGGCATCCCGACCGAAATGCATGAAGAAGAGGGAATTTCTGCTGCAGAAGTTATTCTGACGGTTTTACACGCAGGCGGAAAGTTTGATGATAATTCCTACAAGGTATCGGGAGGCCTGCACGGTGTTGGTGTATCCGTGGTAAATGCTTTGTCAGAAAAGCTGGAATTGACCATCCAGCGAGGTGGCAAAATATATAAGCAGGAATACGGTATGGGTGATGCTGTTGCACCGCTGGAAGCCGTGGGTGAAACCGAAAAAACCGGTACCTCTTTGCGCTTTTGGGCCAGTCCTGAAGTCTTTAAAAATATCGAGTTTCATTACGATATTTTAAGTAAACGTTTGCGCGAGCTGTCTTTTCTTAATTCGGGTGTACGTATCGTATTATCTGATGAGAATACAGAAAAAGAAGATATCTTTGAGTACGAGGGGGGTATTCGTTCTTTTGTTGAACATCTGAATAAAAACAAGACCCCACTGCATCCATCTGTCTTATATTTCATAGAAGAAAAAGATGATGTGGTCGTCGAAGTCGCGTTGCAGTGGAATGACTCCTACCAGGAAAATATCTATCCTTTTACCAATAATATTCCGCAGAGAGACGGTGGTTCGCATATCGCTGGTTTTCGAGGAGCATTAACACGTAGCCTGAATAATTATGTAGACCAGTCCAGTGCGGCCAAAAAAGCCAAAGTTTCAGTCGCTGGTGATGATGCTCGAGAAGGCCTCACTGCAGTGGTTTCGGTGAAAGTGCCTGATCCTAAATTTTCCTCTCAGACGAAGGACAAGCTGGTATCTTCGGAAGTAAAAGGTATCGTGGAATCGCTGGTTTCAGAAAAATTGCAGGAATTTTTGCTGGAAAACCCGGCAGATGCCAGATCGATTACCCAGAAGATTATCGATGCCGCGCGCGCCAGAGAAGCAGCCAGAAAAGCCCGCGAGATGACACGTCGTAAAGGCGCACTGGATATCGCAGGTCTACCTGGAAAACTTGCAGATTGTCAGGAAAAAGATCCTGCATTATGTGAGATTTATCTGGTGGAAGGGGACTCAGCGGGTGGTTCTGCCAAGCAGGGTCGTGACCGTCGAACACAGGCAATCTTACCCCTCAAAGGTAAAATTCTGAATGTAGAAAAAGCCCGCTTCGATAAGATGCTGGGATCCGCAGAAGTAGGTACCCTCATTACTGCCCTGGGATGCGGTATCGGTAAAGAAGATTATAATCCGGATAAATTACGTTATCACCGTATCATCATCATGACCGATGCTGATGTCGATGGTTCGCACATCCGTACCCTACTGCTAACCTTCTTTTATCGGCAGATGAAAGAATTGGTCGAGCGTGGTCATATCTATATAGCGCAACCACCACTGTATAAAGTTAAAAAAGGTAAACAGGAACGATATGTCAAAGACGATGATGAGCTTAATGCTTACCTGTTACAGCAAGCGCTAACAGGTGCAAAACTCTTCGTCGAAAAGGGGGCACCGGCCATAACGGATACGGCCCTGGAAGATATAGCTCGAAATTATCTATTGGCAAAAAATATTATTAAGCGTCTGTCTCGTCGTATAGACGACAATATATTACAACGGTTAATTAATATTAAAGGTCTGGAAAAAGACGAATTCAATAATAATGAACAACTGCAGAAATACTCTGATAACTTACTGAAATTATTAGAAAAATATAATTTATCTGGAATAAATTATAGTGCAATAATAACTCAGGAAGATGAAAAGAATTTATCACTGATTATTACGAAGCAGATGCATGGCCTGGACCATGATTATGTGCTGGGCAGCAGCTTTTTCAGTTCCACAGACTACCAGCATCTCTCGTCACTCGGAAATAAGCTGGATTCACTACTGTCAGAAGATGCCTATATCGAGCGAGGTGAAAAACAGAGTCTGGTAGAAGATTTTGATCAGGTAATGGACTGGTTATTCACAGAAGCCAGAAAAGGTCAAAATATCCAGCGTTATAAGGGTTTGGGCGAAATGAACCCGGACCAGTTATGGGATACCACAATGAACCCCGAAACACGCCGCATGTTACAGGTTCGCATCGAAGATGCAGTTGCGGCAGATGAGGTATTTACTATGCTGATGGGTGATCAGGTAGAACCACGTCGCGATTTCATCGAAGAAAATGCACTGGCAGCAACCAATATTGATACATAAAAGATGTGACTGTGTAGGGTCTCATAATCTTTGAACTGATATATCAAGTTAGTGACCTGAACAACTAATAAAAGTTTTTCTGTCTTCCTCCAAAGCCAGATGCCCCGCCAATTACATTAGTTAAATATTTCCTTTGATTTTTTTAGAT
>DROB01000446.1 GCA_011321985.1 Gammaproteobacteria bacterium
CTGCCATCACGTATCGGCTTGTTGCTGGACATGACGCTGCGTGAGATCGAACGTATTCTCTATTTCGAAGCTTTTGTTGTTATCGAGCCGGGTCTGACGACACTGGAGAAAGGCCAGCTGTTGACCGATGAATCTTATCTCGAAGCCATCGAAGAGCACGGTGATGAATTTGATGCGCGCATGGGTGCAGAAGCGGTTCATGAGATGCTCAAAAGTCTGGTGCTCGCCGAAGAGAAGATACAGATCCGTGAAGACATGGGGGCCACCAAGTCCGAGACCAAACTGAAACGTCTGGCCAAGCGCCTGAAACTGGTCGAATCATTTATCGCATCGGGTAATCGTCCGGAATGGATGATCATGACCATCCTGCCGGTACTGCCACCGGATCTGCGTCCACTGGTTCCTCTCGACGGTGGTCGTTTTGCGACCTCCGATCTTAATGATCTATATCGTCGTGTGATCAATCGTAATAACCGTCTGAAGCGTCTGCTGGAACTATACGCACCGGACATCATCGTGCGTAACGAAAAACGCATGTTGCAGGAATCGGTCGATGCACTGATGGATAACGGTCGTCGTGGTCGTGCCATTACCGGCACCAACAAACGCCCGCTGAAATCACTGGCAGACATGATCAAGGGCAAGCAGGGGCGTTTCCGTCAGAACCTGCTCGGTAAGCGTGTCGATTACTCCGGTCGTTCGGTCATCGTGGTTGGCCCGACACTGAAGTTACATCAGTGTGGTCTGCCGAAGAAAATGTCGCTCGAATTATTCAAGCCATTCATCTTCAATAAATTATTGCGTCGTGGTCTGGCAACAACCATCAAAGCCGCGAAGAAGATGGTGGAGAAAGAAGGGCCGGAAGTATGGGATATCCTCGATGAGGTTATCCGTGAACATCCGGTCATGCTCAACCGTGCGCCGACACTGCACAGATTAGGTATCCAGGCGTTCGAGCCGGTGCTGATCGAAGGTAAGGCTATCCAGTTACATCCGCTGGTCTGTACCGCATTCAACGCCGACTTCGACGGCGACCAGATGGCGGTACACGTACCCCTGTCTATCGAAGCACAGTTAGAAGCACGTACATTGATGTTGGCGACGAACAACATCCTGTCACCCGCTTCCGGTGATCCGATCATCGTGCCTTCACAGGATATCGTGCTGGGTCTGTATTTCATGACGCGTGAATCCATCAACGTCAAAGGTGAAGGCATGGTGTTTGCTGATGTCGATGAAGTGCACCGTGCCTATGATGCGGGTGAGGCTGATCTGCAGGCGAAGATTAAAGCGCGTATAAAGGAAGTGGTCTTCAATGAAGAAGGTAAGCTGGAAGAGCGTTTCACTATCACCGAGACTACTGTCGGTCGCGCCATCCTGTCGGAGATTATCCCGGCGGGCATCCCTTATTCGCTGGTCAATCAGGATCTGGGTAAAAAAGCCATCTCTAATCTGATCAACTCCTGTTATCGTCAGGTCGGTCTGAAAGAAACGGTCATCTTTGCCGATCAATTGATGTATACCGGTTTCAGATATTCGACCCGTTCAGGTATCTCTATCTGCATCAATGACATGGTTATCCCTGAAGAAAAAGCAACATTGCTTGCCAGTGCGGATGCAGAAGTGAAAGAGATCCAGGAGCAATATGCCTCGGGTCTGGTCACCAACGGCGAGCGTTATAACAAAGTGGTGGATATCTGGTCGCATGCCAATGAAGCCGTCGCCAAAGCCATGATGGATAAACTCAGCACGGTAGAAGTCGAAGATGCCGAAGGTAATATGGCAACACAGGCCTCTTTCAATAACATCTTCGTGATGGCAGATTCCGGTGCACGTGGTTCAGCCGCCCAGATCCGGCAGCTGGCGGGTATGCGCGGCCTGATGGCAAAACCGGATGGTTCGATCATCGAAACGCCTATTACGGCGAACTTCCGTGAAGGTCTGAACGTACTGCAGTACTTTATTTCTACTCACGGTGCACGTAAAGGTCTGGCGGATACCGCGCTGAAAACAGCGAACTCCGGTTACCTGACACGTCGTCTGGTCGATGTCGCCCAGGACATGGTCATCCTGAAACAGGACTGTGGAACCGAAAAAGGTATGCTGGTGCAGTCGATCATCGAAGGTGGTGATGTGGTGATGCCATTGAGTGAGCTGGTGCTGGGCCGTGTGGTCGCACGTGACGTGGTGAACACCGATGACGAAGTATTGATCCCGCGTGATACTCTGCTGGATGAGCAATGGGTCGAGCAGCTGGAAGAATTAGGTGTCGACGAAATCTTTGTCCGCTCGGTCATTACCTGTGAGAACAAACAAGGCGTGTGTTCGATGTGTTACGGTCGTGATCTGGCGCGTGGTCATCTGGTCAACCACGGTGAGGCAGTCGGTGTTATCGCCGCACAGTCGATCGGTGAGCCAGGTACCCAGTTAACCATGCGTACCTTCCATATCGGTGGTGCGGCGAGTCGTTCTGCCGCGGCTAACAGTATCAGCGTGAAATCAGCGGGTACGGTTCGTCTGCACAATATCAAGGTGGTGCATCAGAGCAGTGGTAATCTGGTTGCGGTATCCCGTTCCGGTGAGTTAGGCATCACGGATGAGAAAGGTCGTGAACGCGAACTCTACAAGATCCCCTATGGTGCGATTATCTCTGTCGAAGAAGAGGGTGATGTGACAGCGGGACAGGTGGTAGCAACCTGGGACCCACACACGCATCCGATCATTACCGAAGTTGCGGGTAAAGTTAAATTTACAGACTTTGCCGACGGTATCAGTGTGCAGAAAGAGACCGATGAAATTACCGGTCTGTCATCTATCGTCGTCATCGATCCGAAACAGCGTCCGACCGCAGGTAAAGATATGCGTCCATTGATGACGTTGGTCGATGCCAAAGGCAAGGATCTGAACATCGCTGGAACCGATCAGGCGGCGCGTTACTTCCTGCCTTCGGGTGCCATCATCAACATCGAAGATGGTAATGATGTGGCTGTCGGTGATGTTATCGCGCGTATCCCGCAGGAATCCAGTAAAACCCGTGACATTACCGGTGGTCTGCCACGTGTCGCAGATCTGTTCGAAGCACGTAAACCGAAAGAGCCGGCTATCATGGCGGAAGCCTCGGGTGTGGTCAGTTTTGGTAAAGAGACCAAGGGCAAACAGCGCCTGGTGATCACCAAAGACAGCTCGGAGCAGGTCGAATCGCTGATTCCAAAATGGCGTCATATCAACGTGTTCGAAGGTGAGAGTGTCGAGCAGGGTGAGGTCATCGCTGACGGTGAACGTAGTGCGCATGACATATTACGTCTATTGGGTGCAGAAGATCTGGCTGAGTACCTGGTCAACGAGATTCAGGATGTGTACCGACTGCAGGGTGTGAAGATCAATGATAAACACATCGAAGTCATCATCCGCCAGATGCTGCGTAAGTGTGAGATCATCGAAGGTGGTGATACCAGCTACCTGAAAGGTGAGATCCTCGAACGTGCGCGTGTCATCGAAGAATGTGAAAAGATAAAAGCTGAAGGCAAGGAACCGGCTATCTTCGAACCGATACTGTTAGGTATTACCAAAGGTTCGCTGGTGACGGAATCCTTTATTTCGGCGGCTTCGTTCCAGGAGACGACTCGCGTGTTAACCGAAGCCTCGGTACGTGGTGGTAGCGATCCATTACGCGGCCTGAAAGAGAACGTTATCGTGGGTCGTCTGATTCCTGCCGGTACCGGTCTGGCTTATCACGAAGAGAGGCAGCGCCAGCGTACCGCAGATATCGAAGCGGCATTTATTTCAGAAGAGGAAGCCAATGCCGAGTTCACCGAGGAAGTGACGGAAGAAGTAAAGGATGATGCTGAAGTGCCGGCCGAGGTTGTTGAGGCCGCTGCGGATTCACCAGAGGCTGAGCAGCCCAAGCAGGACGCTTAGAAAAGTTTGCTGCAGAAGGCAGAGAAAAAATACTGTGTCTCTGCCCTCTGCGGTGAAAGTATTACAAATCACATGGCTCTCCTGGGTTCTTGTGATTTAGCACCCTGTAACGGGCATAATGGTGCTTTTCCAGCCATCAGTAGCTTGACAGTTACCAGTGGTGGGCATAGAATTGCGCCTCTTTTGACAGGCCCTCGAGTAATATCCTGGGCCTGTCGTTTATTTTAAGCCTGCAGTAAATGCCAGTGGGCACCGTCAAGTTATTGATATCTGACGGATTTTGGAGTTTTAGATGACAACAATTAACCAGTTAGTGCGTAAACCACGCCGCAGCAAAGTTGTAAAAAGCAACGTGCCTGCGCTAGAAGCCTGTCCACAGAGACGGGGGGTGTGTACACGTGTATATACGACCACACCGAAAAAGCCAAACTCAGCGATGCGCAAAGTGGCTCGTGTGCGTTTAACCAATGC
>DROB01000447.1 GCA_011321985.1 Gammaproteobacteria bacterium
AGATGGTGCCGAGAAGAGGACTTGAACCTCCACGGGCCTAAGCCCACTAGCACCTGAAGCTAGCGCGTCTACCAATTCCGCCACCTCGGCATGTGCTGAAATTTTCAAGCAGCGAACTTTACAAGGTGGCAACCCTGTTGTCAATTTACCACTATAACTATTTTGGTTGTTATTTGGGTTTACCCGGTGACTGATAGGTCACTTTTATAATTATGTTGAAAAAAATAAAGAAAAAAATCAAGTCTACGTTTGGCAAAAAAGCAAAAATCATAGAGGATGAAAACACTTCACCCAAAAAAACCTCGACCAAAAAGCGTAGTTCGAAGAAACGTGTCGTAAAAAAGCATGCTGTAAAAAAGCAGGTGACAAAAAAACAGTCATCAAAACAGCGAAACAGCAGGAAGCAGGCAACTAAAAAACATCCTGTCAAACGTTCTCGAAAGATCAAAGACCCAGAAGCAAAGCAGGAAGCAAAAAGATACGATAATCCGGTTGCCAGTCGTGCCCTGATTCTCAAGACCATAAAAAAAGCAGGCATGATGACGCAGTCATCTGTGTTCGAAGCACTGCAGGTGCGAGAAGATCAGGAAGAAGGGGTCAGTCGTCGTCTGTCCGCAATGGTCCGGGATGGGCAGCTGGTACAAAATCGTCGTGGTGGTTACCTGCCTGTTGATGAAAAGCATCTGATTAAAGGGCGTGTGCTCGCACATGCCGAAGGCTATGGTTTTCTGGTGCCGGATGAAGGTGGTGATGATCTGTTCCTGAGCGCCAAGCAGATGCGAGGGGTTCTGCACGGGGATCATGTGGTCGCAACGGTGGCGGGGGTCGATCGCCGTGGCCGATTAGAAGGTTCGATCGTTTCGGTGATAGAACGTGCCAATACCTCATTGATCGGCCGCCTGTTTAATGATGATGGTATCGCTTACGTGGTACCGGATAATAAACGGATACCCAATAATATAATGATACCCTCCGATATGTTCGGAGATGCGACGGCAGGGCAAATTGTCAAGGTCGAAATAACCCGTCAGCCGACGAAAAGAAAGCAGATGATCGGTAAGGTCGTCGGTGTTATCGGTGAGCACATGGCGCCGGGTATGGAAATCGAAATGGCCATACATAATCACGGTATTCCCTGTGAATTCCCGGATGCGGTGATCAGTCAGGCTGATAAATTC
The DNA here is from genome assembly GCA_011321985.1 of Gammaproteobacteria bacterium. Classification (GTDB taxonomy): domain Bacteria; phylum Pseudomonadota; class Gammaproteobacteria; order SZUA-229; family SZUA-229. Next base: position 1,179 of record DROB01000447.1, read on the forward strand.
GGTGATGACGTTAAAGAGAAGGATAAACAGGGCCGTCTGGATCTACGTGCCTCACCTCTGGTGACCATCGATGGGGCTGATGCGAGAGATTTTGATGATGCGGTCTACAGTGAACCACGTCCGGAGTCGAAGGGTGGGGGCTGGAAATTGATTGTCGCCATCGCCGATGTCGCACATTATGTCGACACAGGTTCTCCGTTGGATGTCGAAGGTTATGAACGTGCTACCTCGGTCTATTTTCCTGGGCGTGTTATCCCGATGTTGCCTGAAGCATTATCCAATGGTCTATGCTCGATCAATCCTGATGTAGACCGCTTGTGTATGGTCTGTGAGATGTTTGTTGATAAGCAGGGAGAGATAGAGAGTTACGATTTTAAAGAAGCGGTGATGCGTTCACACGCCAGGCTTACCTACACACAGGTCGCAGACGCATTAGCGAGTGATGGCAGGAAAGGAGATGTGCCTGCTGATATCTATCCGCATATCGTTGATCTGAACGAGATGTACCAGGCTTTTGATCGTGCTCGAAGAAACCGCGGTACCATCGAATTTGATACCACAGAAACAGTCATCAATTTTACCAGCGACAAGCGTATAGAGAGCATCCGTCCCTCGGTACGTAATGAAGCACATAAGATAATCGAAGAATGTATGATATCGGCAAACGTGTGTGCGGCAAAATTTATCGCCAAAAGTAAATACCCCTGTCTGTATCGTGTACATGAAGATCCCACTGATGAAAAGATCGAAGACCTGCGTGGCTTCCTGTCTGACCTTGACCTGAAACTGGGGTCACCTTCGCGTAAGATTACTTCGAGCGATTATGCTGCATTAAGTGAAGAGATAAAAGGACGAGATGATTTTCACATGATCCAGACACTGATGTTACGTTCCATGAAGCAGGCGATATACAAGTCGGAAAATGCGGGCCATTTCGGTCTGGCACTGACGCACTACACACATTTTACCTCACCGATCCGCCGATACCCGGACTTGCTGGTGCATCGTGCTCTGAAACACATCGTGCGTAAACGTAAAAAAGCAGACTACATGTATTCACCCGAACGCATGGCACAGATGGGCGAGCATTGCTCCACTAATGAACGACGTGCGAATGAAGCGACACGTGATGCAGAATTTGCCCTTAAGTGTGAATATATGCTGGACAAGGTCGGCCAGAGTTATGATGCCCATGTGACCGGTGTCGTGCAGTTTGGCCTGTTCGTGGAACTGGATGAGCATTATGTCGAAGGCCTGATCCATATCACCAATCTTCCAAAAGATTATTATGTATTCGATCCTAAGACGCATCAACTTGTCGGTGAAAATCGTGGCATTGCATTTGGGCTTAACGATAAGATTCGCATCCGTGTTTCGAGGGTTGATATGGACGAACGCAAGATCGACTTTGAGCTGATCTCGGAACATTAAAAAACATACCGTCCACAGATGAACACAGATATAAAAACAACTTTCAATAGCTCTGGCATAAAAATCTATATTTGTCTGCGTTCATCTGTGGATGAAAAGTAGGGCGGGCATTGCCCGTCAAACGGTAATAATTTGTAATACTGCTGGCGGACAATGTCCTCCCTGCAATCATAATAATGGCAAAAAAAACCTTTGAAATAATCTACGGCATCCACGCGGTTGAAGCTGTGCTCAGAAAGCAGCCAGAAAATGTATTACAGATTTTCGTGCAACAGGGGCGCAACGATAATCGTATAAAGACGATATTTAATATCGCTAAAAATTCCGGTGTGTCACTGCAGGCGATCAGCAATGACAAGTTAAAAGAGAAATGTCCGAAGGCGAGACATCAGGGTGTGGTCGCCGAGATCCGTCGAAGCCGCTCTGGTGGCGTTTCGCTGGATGACATCCTGGAGAAAGGTTCTGTTCTGTTGCTCATACTGGATGAAGTGCAGGACCCGCATAATATCGGGGCTTGTCTACGTACCGCTGATGCCATCGGTGTCGACGCTGTCATCGTATCAAAAAATCGCAGTCCTGCGTTAACACCGGTCATTCGGAATGTTGCCAGTGGCGCGGCTGAAACGGTACCCTATATCATGGTTTCCAATCTGGCCCGAACCCTGGAAAAAATAAAACAGAGCGATGTCTGGGTCATCGGTACCAGTGGTGACAGTGAGCAGACGATATATACTACCACCGTCAATAGTCGGTTAGCTCTGGTCATGGGTTCTGAGGGCAAGGGCATGCGGCGGCTGACCCGGGAAGCCTGTGATGAACTGGTCTCTATCCCCATGTCGGGCAGTGTAGAAAGTCTGAACATCTCGGTTGCGACGGCGGTCTGCCTGTATGAGTTCAGGCGCCAGCAGCAGCCGGTTAATTGACCGAGATGCCACCGCTTGCTGAGTTGCATATCATTGCCCCGGGCATATGCGGGCCGTTGGCAGAAATACAGTCATTAAAAGATAATCGGGATGTTAGCCGGTGGATGGATACCCTGTCAAAAGCCCGCTGTAAGGCCTCGACGACCAGTTTGTACGCGACACTGAGTGCTGTTTTTGATCTGGATGTCGAAGGTGACTTTCCTTCAGCCGCCTTTACCCTGCTGGCAAGTGGTCTGTATGATGTGCCCGGGCATTATATGCATGCCGATCCAGTGCACCTGCAGGCCGATATGAATCATGCCATCCTGACCTCAGCCGATGATATGAATATCAGGGAGGAAGAAGCTGCAGCGATATGTGATTCACTCAATCAACATTTCGCTCAGGACGGTGTCGAGTTTTTTGTGTTGGACTGTGATCAATGGTTCGTTAGAACAGACGATAAAATCAGCATGCTTACTACACCGCTCACAGAGGCGGTAGGTCGAAATGTAAATTTCATCCTGCCTGAGGGGGAACAGGCGATGCACTGGAAGCAGTGTCTGACAGAGATACAGATGTTGATGTTCTCTCACCCGGTCAATGAAGATCGGGAAATGGCAGGATATCCGGCGGTCAACAGTCTGTGGTTTCATGGTATCGGCAATCTGCCTGATCTACGCACAAAGGAGGGTGATAGCCGGGTCGTCGATAGCCTGTGCAGCGATCAGACTATGGTAGAAGGTCTGGCCAGACATGTGCGGTGTGATTTTCGGATGATGCCGGATTCGGTCGACCACTACCTCAAATATTTGTCAGCTGGCGGGCCAGGTTCTGTTAATGTATTACACCTGTCGGCACTGGCATCCCTGGTCAACTACACGGATGTGCGTCTCTGGACAGAAAAGTTGCTGGCGCTGTTAGATAACTGGATATACCCGCTATTGGCGGTGGCACATAAAAGAAAGATGAGCGTTACCCTGTATGCCTGTAATGGTAAACAGTATCATTTTTCAAAACATGACGACTTACGATTCTGGCGACGAGGAAAGATAGAGCAGCATGTCCACTGTTACAAACAAGACTGAACTGGAACAGCCAGGTACTTCGATCATCCGCAGAGATGAGACGATCAGTGATGAGATCCGAAACAGCGATCTTCATCCCTTACTGAAAAAAATATATGCAAACAGGGGAATCACCCGCTTGAAGCAGATCAACTATGACCTGAAAGAGCTGGTCGACTATTCATTACTAAAAGATATCGATATCGCATCAGAGATCGTCGCACAGGCTATCATCCAGCAAAAACAGATCCTGGTGGTCGGTGACTTCGATGCAGACGGTGCCACATCCTGTGCCGTGATGATCCGTTCGCTCAGGGCCTTCGGGTTGAACAGGGTGAATTACCTGGTGCCAAACCGGTTTGATTTCGGTTATGGTCTCAGCCCCCAGATTGTCGATGTTGCGGCTGGCTTGCCCGACAGGCCCGATCTGATCGTGACCGTTGATAACGGCATATCCAGTATAGAAGGTGTGGATCGAGCCAACGAACTGGGGATCGAAGTCGTGGTGACTGATCATCATCTGGCGGGGGATGAACTGCCCGATGCTGTAGCCATCGTCAATCCCAATCAACCGGGGTGTGATTTCCCGGAAAAAACCATCGCCGGTGTCGGTGTGGCATTCTATTTGATGCTGGCAGTCCGTGCAGCATTACGTGAAAAAAACTGGTTTAACGGGCAGCGATCAGAACCTAATATGGCGGCTTACCTCGATCTTGTCGCTCTGGGTACGGTCGCCGATGTCGTGCCTCTCGATGATAATAATCGGATACTGGTCGAGTACGGACTGCAACGCATAAGAGCGAATAAAGCCTGTTCTGGTATAAATGCATTACTCACTATCGCTGGCAAATCGATAGAAACCTGTTGTTCACAGGATTTTGGTTTCATCATCGGGCCAAGGTTAAATGCTGCCGGACGGTTAGAAGATATGTCGATCGGCATAGAATGCCTGTTATGTGATAATTACGAGCAGGCATTCAAGTATGCGGCGACGCTCAACCAGATAAACCTGCAACGTCGAGAGATCGAAGGTGAGATGCTGGCACAGGCGACGAGGCTGCTCGAGAAACAACTGAGCAGTCTGGATAACGGTGAGACTATCCCGGTAGCTATGGCGTTATATGACGATCAATGGCACCAGGGTGTTGTCGGCCTGCTGGCATCAAGGATAAAAGAGAAATACCATCGTCCGGTCATCGCCTTTGCCGATGCAGGCGATGGTGAGATAAAAGGCTCGGGACGTTCTATCTCAGGTTTGCATATGCGGGACGTATTGGATGTGATAGCAAAAAAACATCCCGGTTTGATCGATAAATTTGGTGGTCATGCTATGGCTGCGGGGTTGACCATCCAGCGAGATAGATTTTCTCTATTCCAGCAGGCATTCAGTGAACAGGTGAGTATGATGCTGCGTCCACAGGATATGGAAAACATATGTGAGACGGATGGTCCAGTAGATGAAAGCTTTATGACGATCGAAACATCCGAGCTGTTCAAACTATCGAGTCCATGGGGACAATTGTTTCCTGAACCTGTATTTGACGATGTTTTCAAAGTAGGTGACTGGCGTATCGTTGGTGAGAAACATCTGAAGATGAACCTGGTAAAGGAAGATACCGGTGCCTGTTATGCGGCTATTGCTTTCAACAAGACCGATGCTGACCTGCCTGCAGGTAGCGATGATATACGGGTCGTATATCGTCTCGATGTCAATGAGTTTCGAGGCAAACGAAGTCTGCAGTTAATCGTTCAACGCATAGAAACGGCGCACTAAGAAAACAAGTTATCTAGTCATGTATTCTATTTTACGAAAAATTTTGTTTTTATTCGATGCAGAGACCGTCCATGTCCTGTCATTAAATATCTTGAGCTTGCTCAGCTCGACAGGGATATTAAAATGGTTTATCAAGAGACCTGTCGATTCTCCCGTTACCGTCATGGGGATAGAATTTCCGAATCCAGTAGGTCTTGCGGCAGGCCTGGATAAGGATGGCAGGCATATACGAGCACTGTCACAATGTGGTTTTGGCTTTATCGAAGTGGGCACGGTTACCCCGGTAGCACAACCGGGGAATGATAAACCCCGATTGTTTCGTTTACCGGCAGATGAAGCGATCATCAATCGTATGGGGTTTAATAATGCAGGAGTAGAAGCATTAGTCCGGAATGTCAGAGAGGGGCAAAAAAGATGTATCCTCGGCATCAATATCGGGAAAAACAAAGTAACACCGCTGGAAAATGCTGTCGATGATTATCTTATCTGTATGCAACAGGTATATGATCATGCGGACTATATTACGATAAACCTGTCATCACCCAACACACCGGGTTTGAGGGAATTACAACATGGTGAAGGACTGACGGCTTTGCTTACCCAGCTTAAAGATAAACAGAGTGAGCTGCATCAGACCAGTCGACGTTATGTTCCACTTGCGGTCAAGATCGCCCCGGACCTGGAGGCTGAGGAGATCGATGATATCGCCCAACGATTACTCGCCGTCGGTGTTGATGCGGTGATAGCGACAAATACGACGAACAGTCGTCCATCAACTTTATCTGATAAAGCTGTTGCTGAAGAAGCGGGTGGGTTGAGTGGCAAACCTGTCTTTGAACTATCAAACAGGGTACTGGAGCAGCTACTTTCCCTGCTGGATGGAAAGATACCCGTTATTGCGGTAGGTGGTATTTCTTCACCGGAGGATGCCCTGGAAAAAATACGAGCAGGCGCAAGCCTGGTGCAAATCTATACTGGATTTATTTATTCAGGGCCGGAACTCGTCCATGACTGCGCTCTGGCGATAAAAAACGGTCGGCTAGACCAGGATTAGAATATATAAATCCATAAAGACGTTTTTCCGCTCTTTTTTCCTTACATCTGCTATATTCAATATACTGCTTGCTGCTTGAAACTGGCAATAAAAACAGGAACTTATCTTATCATGCTTGCGTGTTCAAGGGGTCTGTTATGGATAATAATATTTTCTATGACGAGTAATTAAAACTCAGGAACCGGGGTAATTTTATGAGTGAACGACTATTTTTGTTTGTGGTAGGGGCTTTCATTTTAACGTCACTCTATATCGAGATTGACCTGTTGATTTATTTACTGTGTCTGTGGCTAGTGTTTGAAGCGATTACAGATATACGTTTGACGACTCTGTCGCAAAAAATGATAAATAAAACAGTGCCTTCCGGTCTGACTGTTTTTCAAACCAC
>DROB01000448.1 GCA_011321985.1 Gammaproteobacteria bacterium
GCCTGCGCTATATCTTACCCATATACCTACAAATGGGAAGACGAGAACAACCCCATCGATTGTCAGTAACCGCCTTTACGTGTGCTCTGTGGGCAGCCACCGATTTTCAGGCCCTGCTTGGACGGCATACCAGGAAACATCTCATACATTTCTTTGGATGAAACTTTACGACCCCACTTTTTACCCATGGCTTTCATGATGCTGCGTTCATTAGGCTCATTGCCATCCAGCACTTCCTGGCGAACATAGCGCACGGTGTCCCAATGCTCTTCAGTCGGATCGATGCTTTCTTCAGCAAAAATTTCTGCTGCGATTTCTTCATTCCAGTCGTTTATATTTTCCAGATAGCCGTTTGCGGTTCTATCAACTGAGTCGAGTGCTGCCATAATTTCTCACCTTCTATTCTGTTTCATAGTTCTTGATGTGGCGCGAATATTAGCCGAATCGAAATGACTTTTCCAGTATTACAAAGTAGGTATTCCGACTTTGCAGCAGTGAATATTCAACCTTAACAGATAAGGTCAAGCACCTGAAAAATGAGATTTATCTTCCGTTTCACCGACGGCTTTTATACCTTTATGCGCGATAAAAATACCACAGCCCAGATGCCGGTGCGGGCCGATACCCTCTTCCTGAAGTACCACAGATGTTGCCTTATCGAGGTCAGCAATCATCAAGCTCCGGGTTTCGAGCATCCTGCCATCAGCTTCGATCTCATGACCGATGCCACACAACAATTTTCTGGCCTGGATATTACGCGCTTCCAGCTCACCGACCACCCAGTGCAGAAAATCGTCTTCACTCATGCCGGGTGAGACCACGATATAACGGGAAAAGAGGGTAGAAAATGGATCAATTTTTTTACTCACCATCTTGCCGATAACTACCGGATAACCCGCAATATCCAGGGTCTCTCCGACCAGCTCATGAGCATCATCGACTCGATGCATCGGTACACGCAGGTGCATACGTGTCCGTTTGGACAGATGGATGAGCTCGCCATCAGGCGGACGTTCCCAACCATTCCCTGAAGCGGCTCCGTGAATCTGATGGATGCCTACTTCAGCTTCATCCTTTATCCACGGCAGTGCCTGATACAGTGCCTGTGATAACGCCCAGGCATGGCGAGAGGGAATCTGCTTACAATCGATCCTGTAATGCAGATCGATGACCTTTTCCGATGTACCAACATCATCTTTTTTATCGTCTTCCTGCCAATACATATTATTATATTTAAACCTGTCTTGATTTACACTTCAGACTGTTATACTAGAATTTCGAAGTAAATGTCGCTTCCAGTTTCTCTTCCCAGTCAGCAGGCGTATCTTCAAACTGAGGCTTCACATCCATACGGAAAAACAGCTCGCCCGCTGCCGCACGTTTTTTGATCTCTTCTTTCAATTGTTCAAAATTTTCCATATCGGGATTCTGAATCATTATTTCGCTTAACCACAACATTTTTACAAACCTCAAAATAAATAAAAATCTACCACAGAGACACAGAGTGCACGGAGAAAATCATCTTTTACTTTAAAAACGAATTGACCTCTTTATTTCTATGGTTAAAGTTCTGCTACCCGACAGCATCATAATATCTGGCACGATACAACAACCGTGTCTGCTTATCACTATCAACGAAACCACTGCGATTATGTAACACGTTATTACATATGATTCCCTGCCCGGCCCCAAGTGCAACTTTAATGACATTTTTGTCATCTGCCATCAGAGCATTTATCATATCGACCGCCTCTTTTGTATCCGGTGTATCTCGCCACTGGATATTGCGTTTCCTGGCTGAAAAACGCATATGTAATCGACCGTCAGGTTTTATCAAAAATACCGGGCCTGTCTGCGCCTTCCTTATGACCTTACCTTTTTCAAGGTTATCCGGAATCGTCATCGCCTCGGGATGCATCAACGCTTCTATATAAGCAGGATCCTTATCCCTCAGCATCATGTAGACATCTTCCGGGTTCAGCAACGAATTCACTCCGCCACCTGCCGCAGGCCTGACGCAATGCATCACTATGCCATAGATCTGCTTGTCCAGACGGTTATAATACCCGTCAGTGTGCCAGCTTAATGCTTTGTTTGTGTAAGGGATATATTGATTACCTGCCTGTACTCGCACTTCCAGGCTACTTACACTGTCATCGTCCGAACGCAGATTTGTATCCAGATTCACTAGCGATATCTGCTCACCCAATGCATGCACCAACGACTTGCCCTGCGATCCGGTATCTTTCAACTGATAGACCGCCATATTGAACATCTCACAGCGTTCAAGAATTGCCGTTTTTTCTATGGCCGACAGCCGGTATGGATCACTGATATTTACACATAGGTCCGCTAAAACCGGTTCTTTATGAGGCAACCTTGCGTCACACCAGCGTTTATAGGCGATGTCGTTCGCTAGTTCAAAGGGAGAATCCATGGCGGTGACCGAATATACCTGCTGTGACATACCTTTAGTTATCTCATAAGAATCTGCCTGAAATCATGCCGAAAAAAAAGACTGCCCACAATACCACTATCGGTAAGGTTAAATTACTCCTTTATACATTATATATGTGTTTGAATTAACTTCGTTCACAGGCGACACCCGGAGTCAGATTAAGCTACTGATTTAATTAATATTAAAACCATCGTATCCGAGCCAGCCCAAAACCCACTACCCCATATGGGGTAAACCATAATTTGCCAACCCTCCCATGCGTAGGATTCTACAGTTTGACCCTGACACCTAAACTCTGCCACACAAAAATAGATGCCCTGGAAATGTGATGCTGTGATGCAAAAAAATACATTGAAAGGGATATTGTTTAAAAAATTATTTGGTACTAGAATCCACACCCTAGTTCCAATCGATCAGTATTTTAACTGACACAACCTTAGCGGCAGACAGGAGAGATTCCATGGCCAAGAAGATTTATGAAACCCCCATGCTCGACGAGCTTGAAAACGGCCCATGGCCAAGTTTTATCTCAGGCATCAAGAAATTACGTGATGATCACCCTGACGAACGCATCCAGGAAACAACAAGCAGCCTGTTAGGCCAGCTTGAGCACTCTTACGAAACACGTAAAGGTTACTGGAAAGGCGGTACGGTCTCTGTATTTGGTTACGGCGGTGGTATTATCCCTCGTTTCTCTGAAGTCGGTTCAGCCTTCCCTGAGTCTAAAGAATTTCACACTATCCGTGTTCAGCCACCCGCAGGCAACCACTACTCTACCGACATGCTTCGCCAGTTGGGAGATAGCTGGGAGAAGCACGGTTCAGGTCTGCAGACTTTCCACGGTCAGACCGGTAACATCATGTTCATCGGTACGACAACCGACGGTGTTCAGCACTTCTTCGATGATATCAACGAATACGGCTGGGACTTAGGTGGTGCTGGTCCATGTGTGCGTACTGCCATGTCATGTGTCGGTGCTTCACGTTGCGAGATGTCCTGTACGAATGAGCACGGCATCCACCGTCACCTGGTAAACAACTTTACTGATGACGTTCACCGCCCTGCACTGCCATACAAGTTCAAATTCAAAGTGTCTGGTTGCCCCAATGATTGTCAGAATGCGATCGAACGTGCTGATATGGCCATTATCGGTACCTGGCGCGATGACATGCAGGTCGATCAGGAAGAAGTTAAAAACTACATTAACGCCAAGGGTGAGAACGGTCGTCAATACTATATCGACAACGTTATCTCACGTTGCCCGACCAACGCCCTTGCA
>DROB01000449.1 GCA_011321985.1 Gammaproteobacteria bacterium
AGGAAGCTCTGAATTAATCAGAGATTCCCTAATATTATCTGGAGAAACGAGATGAACACCAAGATCAATCTGAGAAACAGCCTGAAAACCCTGCCTTTGATCAGCGTACTGGTTACAGGACTCGCCCTGTCGCCGATGCTGGTTCTGGCCGATAGCGATGGACAAGATGGTCACCACAAACAACGTTATTCACACGGCACGGACCGATCATACACGAAACACCAGGGTAGAAATTACCTTGGAAAAAACACACGTGTCTATAACGAATACGGTAAACGATACGGCAAGCATTACAGCCATAGACCAAAACCTCACTATAATAACTGGCCTGGCCATCGTCGTACCTACGATCATCGACCGGTTTACGTGATAGATAACTATTACAGTGATCTGGACAGAATAAGATTGATGATAGGTCTGCACACAGACAGTTTTGATATTACCTTTCGCGATTGATGACAGGGCTCTGAAACTTGTACCATCCGATGGTACAGTGATTATCATAAAAAAGTTATCAGACGATATATGGTTAAAGGAGGGGCTTCAGTGTAAGCTTCAAAGCTTACTCCATTACAGATAGACTCATGAAATCAATATTCCTCGCCTCCTCTATCATACTATTATTATCGTTCGATATGCCTCTGCATGCGGCACCTGCTACCATAAGCAAGCAGGAAGCAGTCAACATCGCCATCCGGGCTTATCCGGGTCGGGTGTTGGCGGTCAAACGTAAGGCGGGAATCTACCGGGTAAAAACACTCAACGATAACGGTAAGCTGCATGTCATCATCATCGATGCAAATACGGGCAGGATAAGATCCGGTAACAGATCGAGCAAATAATCATGCGTATACTGGTTATCGAGGATGAAGCAAATCTATTAGCCGATATTAAAACCGCTCTGATAGCGGAGAGGTACATCGTCGATACCAGCGGTGATGGAAACGAAGGTTATTTCTTCGCTACCGAATACCCACTGGATGCGGCTATCATCGATATCGGCCTGCCGGGTATGTCCGGCATCGAGATCATCAAAAAGCTTCGTGAGCAGGGACTCACTTTGCCGATATTGATCCTGACCGCACGTAGTCGCTGGCAGGAAAAAGTCGAAGGCCTGGAAGCGGGAGCGGATGATTATCTGGTAAAACCTTTCCAGATGGAAGAATTGATGGCGCGGGTCAAAGCCCTGTTACGTCGTGCTACAGGGTCGCCGAGCAGCAAGCTCCGATGTGGTTGTATCACGCTCGATCTGGGCACACAGCAGGTATTGTTGCTGGATGAAAAGATCGATGTCACCGCATTCGAATATCGTATGCTCGAATATCTGATGCGTCATGCCAGTGAGGCTATCTCCAAATCACGACTCGCTGATTATCTTTACCCTCATGAAGATGATCGTGACAGCAATGTTATCGAAGTCCTGATCGGACGTTTACGTAAAAAACTGGACCCACAGGGCACGCTCAACCCGATAGAAACCCTGCGCAACCGGGGCTACCGTTTCACTCTCTGTGATGAACCCTAGAGTAATGGACTGATGTCACTCAATCGCCGGATTATTCTGAGCGCGACCCTGGTACTGGTGATCTTTATCACCCTCACTGCCGCCACGCTCGAAAAAGCTTTTGTCGACAGCAGTGAGAGTGCCCTGCATGATACCCTGACCAGCCAGCTATATGCGCTGATGGCTGTCGCCGAAGTCGAAGGCAACAATGTGCAGTTGCCATCCGATGAACTCGATGCCCTGCTGGGGCTGCCCAGCTCGGGTATCTATGCCTATATCACCGATACCACTGGCAAGATTCTATGGCGCTCGTCTTCGGCATTGGGCGCAAATCCGCCATCACCGGTCACGCTGGCCAGTGGCGAGCAGCGTTTTTTTCGATCCAGTGTAGAAAAAACAGACTATTATACCTTTGCCTACGGTGTCGACTGGTCGAGCAGTACAGACGATATCGATCTTACCTTCAACATCATCACCGATCTGAATTCATTTGATAAACAGATAGACAGATACCGACATACACTCTGGAGCTGGTTGATCACGATGGCGGTATTCCTGCTGCTCAGTCAGGCTTTCATCCTGCGTTGGGGGCTGTCACCATTACGAAAAGTGGGTGAAGAACTTAACCGGATCGAGATTGGAGAGCAGGAAAAAATAGAAGATCGTTATCCTCGTGAGATAGAGCAGCTCAGCAATAACATCAATATCCTGCTACTGCAGGAGCGAGAACAGAAAACACGTTACCGGAACGCACTGGGTGATCTCGCTCATAGTCTGAAAACACCTCTCGCTGTCATCCAGAGTGCTATCAGTGACAGGGATGATCAGGACAGGGCATTGTCTGAACAGGTCATACGGATGAATTCGATCGTCGAATACCAGTTACAGAGGGCTGCCACAGCCGGTTCTTCCAGTATCGGCAAGTCGGTCAATGTCATGTCCGTATTAGACCGTATACTGGATTCATTGAACAAGGTCTATCACGAAAAGAGCATCCATATCGACACCGATGTCGATGCCTCAATCATCTTCAGAGGTGACGAAGGGGACCTGATGGAAGTGCTGGGTAACCTCCTCGACAATGCATTCAAATGGAGCAATCGACTCATCACGATAAAAGTGAAACAGGAAACACAACGCCTGCATATAAGCATCAGTGATGATGGCCCAGGCATCGCACAGGAAAAAGTAGAAGCACTGTTACAACGCGGCAAACGAGCCGATCAAAATGTTGCCGGACACGGTATCGGTCTGTCTATCGTGAACACGATCATCACTGCTTATCATGGTAGCCTGACCCTGGATAAAAGTGAGACTGGTGGCCTCCGTGTCAGCTTCAGTTTGTGACTGCCCACCTCGATCAAACGATTCGACCGAAAGCGGATGTACTGTTAGAAGCTTTTTTACCGCAGGGGTGCGAAAAGCACGAAGAAAAGCTTTTAACTTCGGCCATACGTAGCGAACAGATCTTTTGATCTCGTACCATAACTACCCGTCCATGTTAAACGTGGATAACTTTACAGTGTAGCTTCAACAAGGCTTGTCCTTTTATTCCCTCTCGGTAATAACAGCATTATCCTGCAGAGATTAAATCATCCGTTCAGCAGCGGTTCAGCTACCTGATGGTTTAATTAACCCGTACTTTAGCGATACATTCAATACTGAATAAAAAAAGCGGGAGAATATGATGATTACTGATCAAAAAACACTATTGTTTACCAAAATCGTGCTGTGGTTGACTCTATTGGCATTGCTGGTACTGGTATCAACACCATTATCGGCGGAACCTTCTGCCGATATGCGCACATCACTATCTATCAGCTTTGACGAAAAAAGTCATCCGGACAAAGTAACACGAGATACCCTGCTCAGTATGGCTGATAGCGATATCATGCCTGCTCTGAATAAACAGGGTTATCGTCTGGAATCTGCCATCAAAACATCACTCATTATCGATAACACGACTTATCAGGAAAATGATTTCCGG
>DROB01000450.1 GCA_011321985.1 Gammaproteobacteria bacterium
GCGGTTTGCAAACCGCGAATGCTCGAGGATACCACCTGTGCCAATAAAGAAGGTTATCGCTATTTGACAAATAGCATGCCCGCCAGGTGCCTGGAAACAAGCATTTATTTATTTCTTGCGCACCCGCTTCTTTATACTCAAAGTACGCTTGCCACGCCCCTTTTCAGTACCTTGGTCTTTCTGTTTAGCATCCGGCTTATCGCCCGATTTTCCGGCCCCTGATTTTCCAGTGCCAATTTTTCCAGCACCGGATTTTCCAGTATTCTTCTGCCCGCCATCACGTGATATCTTTAGCTGTTGCCCCGCCACCCAGACTTTTTTCAGTGTATAGAGCAGTTCTTTTGGCATGCCTTCAGGTAGGTCGACCGTGCTATGTGAATCATAGATACAGATACGACCGATGTATTTACTCTCTATATCCGCTTCATTAGCGATAGCACCGACGATATTACCGGGTTTGACCTCATGGTCGTGGCCGACTTCGATACGGTAACGTTCCATACCTTCATCGAGTGACAGATCCCTTGGTTTGCGTTCCCTTCTGGGTGAACGTTCCTGATTTCGCTCCGGACGCTCTCGCCTTCCCCTGTCATTCCTGCTGCGGTCATCTCTATCCCAGTCCTCTCGACTCTTCTTTTTTCTCTGTGGCTTGTTCGTTAGCAAGAAGTCAGCATCGCCCTGTACCTGTCTCGCCAGTGCGGCGGCGATCTCCAGAGCGGGTACATTATGTTCCTGCTGATATTGCTCGATGAGTTGCGAGAACAGGCCCAGGTCTTCATTCGCCAGGGTATCGGTAATGTTCTGTTTGAACTTACTGATACGTTTATCATTGATGATCTCGGTAGATGGCAGCTCCATCATCTCGATCTTCTTGCGTGTTGCCCGTTCGATCGCCGTCAACATACGTTTTTCACGTGGTGCGACGAACAGGATAGCGTCACCCTCACGCCCGGCACGTCCGGTGCGCCCGATACGATGCACATACGATTCCGTATCATGCGGAACATCATAGTTGACCACATGACTGATGCGCTCCACATCGAGACCACGCGCGGCAACATCGGTGGCGACCAGGATATCCAGCTTCCCATTTTTTATATTTTTGATGATGCGCTCACGCTGATTCTGAGCGATATCACCATTCAATGGCGACGAAGCATAACCGCGTGCTGCGAGCTTGTCAGACAGCTCCACCGTCGAGTTTTTGGTGCGCACGAAGATGATCATGGCATCGAATTCTTCTGCTTCTAAAATACGGGTCAATGCGTCCAGCTTGTGCATACCGCTGACCGGCCAGAACCGTTGTCGTATAGTCTCGGCTGTCGCCGTCTTGACCTTGATGGTAACCTGTTCGGGGTTATCCAGATATTTGGTTGCGATACGTCGGATCTGTTGTGGCATGGTCGCCGAGAATAAGGCGATCTGTCGGTCATCCGGGGTCTGCTCGAGGATCCACTCGACATCATCGATAAAACCCATGCGCAACATCTCATCGGCTTCATCCAGCACCAGTGCACTCAGATTACCCAGCTTCAACGTACCTTTTCGGATATGGTCCATCACCCGTCCAGGTGTACCGACGACGACATGCACTCCCCTTTTCAGGGCACGGATCTGTCCGCTGTAATCCGCACCGCCATAGACCGGCAGCACATGAAAGTTCTTCATGTAAGTCGCGTATTTCTGAAAGGCTTCTGCGACCTGGATCGCGAGTTCACGTGTCGGAGCCAGTACCAGTAACTGGGGATCTTTCTGTTTCAGATCCATATTCGAGATCAACGGCAGGGCAAACGCCGCAGTCTTACCGGTACCGGTCTGTGCCTGACCGATGATGTCGCGACCTTCCAGCAATAACGGGATGGTCTGCGCCTGAATAGGTGAAGGTGACTCATAGCCCACTTCACTCAAGATTTTAAGGAGGGATTTGTTTAATGCTAAATCAGCAAACGTGATCGACACGTCTGTGCTTGTCTCTGTGCTCATGCGGGTACCTGAATGGAGTTTGGGCTAATTGTCGCCCGGCCAAATCAGCCATATGGCCGATTCATGGTTACCCATGAGACTTAACCGAAAGCCCTGCTACTCTATTTTTGGTAACCTTACCGGCCCCATATACGCGAGATCTTGAGCTAATTCTAGACGAACTGCACATTGTAACCCTTTATTAGAGAAATTGCATATATGTTTTGTATATAAAACACAGAGTTACAGGCTAATAATGGGTATACCTGTGTGCACATCTCCATAGTTTGTCCGTTCTGACCAACGCATGATTTCATGGAGAGTACAGATTAGCTGTATGCAAGACGAAGCAGACCTTTATGGTTTTTTCAGTTGATACCGAAATACAGTGAAATACAGGACACCCATAAAATAGATTGACATCAACACAGTAAATTCGTAACCTCGTGCGACGAGAAATACAGGACACCCATAAAATAGATTGACATCAACACAGTAAATTCGTAACCTCGTGCAATCAACTAGCAACGGATAGCTATCATGCCAAAACCAAGGAAGTCTCTTGTTTCACTCGATGCCACTTCTTACTA
>DROB01000451.1 GCA_011321985.1 Gammaproteobacteria bacterium
ACGGGGGGCTGCTAATCCAGTAGTAAATTTTACCAGTATATAAGCTATTGATTATATAGTAAAATAAATCTTGACATGACTTTATGTCACGTATATATTGAGCTGGTCTAAGAATTAATCTAACTGTATACGGAGTGAAAGTTGATGACTCGATCCTATTTTAGTGCCATCGTATTAATGGTATTTAACCTGCAGGTAGTCGCTCAGCCACTGGGTTTGCCGCCGGTTCCGATACCCGCCGATAATCCGCAAACGCCAGAGAAAATTAAACTAGGTGACAAACTCTATCACGACAAGCGATTCAGTGCGGATGGAAAAGTTAGTTGTGCTACCTGCCATGCGAAAGAAAAAGGTTTTACCGATAACCTGAGTGTGTCCAAAGGATTCATGGGCAAGCAGGGCACACGTAATGCCCCTACGGTAATCAATGCCGCCTATATGAAAACCCAGTTCTGGGATGGTCGTGAACCCGATCTCGAAGGTCAGTCGAAGCAGCCACCCGTCAATCCGGTAGAAGGGGGGCTTGCCAGTCATCAGCCGATTCTCGATGTTATTAAAAAAGATGGTGATTACCCAAAAATGTTTAAACAGGTTTTTGGTGTAGATGAGGTATCGATGGAGCAGGTTTCAAAAGCTATCGCCAGTTTCGAACGCACTATCATCGCGGGTAACTCACCTTTTGATCAGTATCAGTACGGTGGTGATCCAACGGCGCTTGATGCATCACAGAAACGGGGTTTGATATTATTTCGAAGTAAAGGTCGTTGTGTTTCCTGTCATGTCATAGAGCAGACACAGGCTCTATTCACTGATAATCGCTTTCATAATATCGGTATTGGTTTCAAGAAGCTGAAAGATAATGAAGCAAAAACAGCATCCGCTTTCCTGAAAGAAAAACACAGAGGTGCAGAAGTTGATGTGACCGTACTGACACAGGAGAACATGTCTGAGTTAGGCCGGTTTGCTGTTACTGAGGACCCCACACATGTCGGTGCTTTTAAAACATCCACCTTACGTAACATCGCAGTGACACAACCGTATATGCACGATGGCAGTCTTAAAACACTGGAAGATGTCGTGGATTTTTATAATAACGGTGGCCGGGTCAAAGACACTGACCCTGTTTCAGGTTTTCAGAGTGGAGGTATCCGGCCATTAGGCTTAACAAAAGAAGAGAAAAAAGACCTGGTTAATTTTTTGAAAGCTTTAACCAGTCCAGAATTTTCACACCTGGCAAAACGATAACAGGAGATAACAATGAAAAATATGAAGAGACGTAATTTCCTGAAGATAGGTGGTACGATCCTGGCGGCAAGTGCATTACCGGTCAGTATGGTTAAAGTTGCTTTCGGAAAAGAGAAAGCGAAAGATTTTACCTTTGCCTATATCTCTGATTCACATATCACGCACATCAAAGGTAATAAATTTGTCAGAAACTGGGACAGGGGTTTGATCAGAGCGGTTGCTGAGACGAACCTGATGGACCCTAAGCCCGATTTTGTATTTTATGGCGGTGATATCGCGCAACTGGGAAAAGCCGAAGAGATTGATCATGGTCTGGAGATACTCTCAGGTCTCAATGCTAAAACCCACTACGTGATGGGCGAGCATGATTATTACAGAGATCTCGGCGAATACTGGCAGAAACAACTGGGTCCCGATCATTACAGTTTTGATCACAAGGGTGTCCACTTCGTGGTGTTGAATAGCATCCTGACTTACGAGAAATGGATGCATCAGAAATGGGAAAGCGGTATGCACCGTATGAAACAGATGGCTCGCCTCGATAATCCTGATGGACAGCCTTTCATGGTGGGGGATAAACAACTGAAATGGCTGAAAGATGATCTGGCAGTTATATCACATGATACGCCGGTCATCGTTTTCTCACATTCGCCGTTGCAAAAAATTCACAAGGGCTGGAATTTCTGGACAGAAGATGCGGAGAAGGTTCAGGCACTGCTCAAACCTTTTGACAAAGTGAATGTGCTGTATGGTCACGTGCATCAGATACAGACCAACCAGATCGGTAATATCAGTTTCAATGCTGCGATGGCAACATCATGGCCATGGCCTTATCCTGCCACCTATAAACAGACGGCGACCTATCTGCCGAAACTAACGGTCGAAATGAATCGTGCTGATCCGTTTTTTGAACGTGATGCTACCGGCTGGCAGTTTATCGATATGGATACAGGTCGTGTCGATGTCAGTTATGTGCTTCCCGATAATGAAAATCGTGTCGTGGGTTATGACAGTAAGGCCGGGCATCCCGTCGAGAAAAAACAGGGTAAGAGCCAGGGTGAAGATATGAAACGCAAACCAGCTCAGAAGCATTATTAAGGGTGAGAT
>DROB01000452.1 GCA_011321985.1 Gammaproteobacteria bacterium
AAATAACATGGGTCGTCGGTACCAACCGACAACCACCGGTCTGTGATAACAGTGTCGATATTATCCTGTGTATTTTTGGTTTTGTTAATCTTGAAGGGTTTTCCAGAATATTGAAACCGGAAGGAAGAGTTATTCTGCTTGACCCAGGACCGGAGCATCTTAAAGAGTTAAGAGCGATCATCTATGATGAGGTCAGATATTGTGAACCTGAACATTCAGACAGTGTTAAATCTGAGATATTCTCTCTCGTCGATAACCAGCACTATCGCTTTAAGACAGGGGCCCTCAATAATGAAAATATTACCGATCTGTTGATGATGACACCTCATCTTTTCAGGGCTAACAAAAGTGGGAAAGAGGCCGCTGCCAGATTACAGGCTCTGGAGCTGACGGTTGACATGAACATCCGCACCCTGACCAAACGGTAATCTGTGTGAGGCGCGGCATCGCGGTTTATAAACCGTTCCTGCAGATCAATATCACTTTTCAGGAGCCGAATTTATCCTGCGAACAGAGGTCAGACCGGGGGCGTGAAACACTTATTATAATAATAAATCTGCCTCGATATGATGATAGATACCTGCGGCTTCTATGAGTGAATTTGCCGTTAACGCAGGAACACCATAAACTTCGGTCGTCACGCCGTAATCTTTCTGTACCTTGTGCAGAAGCAGGTCAAAATCACCATCACCCGATAACAGTATGACCGTATCAACCTCTTTTGCTGCCTCCATAACATCGATGGTGATGCCTACGTCCCAGTCACCTTTGGCAGAACCATCGCTGCGCTGGATATAGGGTTTGAGTTTCACATCAAAACCGATATGTCTTAGTGCATCCTGAAACTTTTTCTGCTTATCGTCATTACGGTATATCGCGTAGGCATTTGCGATGACGATCTCTCCCTGGGCATCTATCTCCTGCCAGAACTGTCGATAGTTAAACGAGCGATGGTAGATATCCCGAGTGGTGTAATAGATATTCTGCACATCGACGAACAGGGCTATTTTTTTCATATTGTTAAGGGCACCTGCAGTTGCCTCTCTATTGCCCTGTATCTTGGTGAGTCGCTGCGTCTGGATGGTTTACGATGCTTTACGCTTAGCCTGATCCAGCTCCTGACTGACCAGATATTCTTCATAGCTGCCACGGAAATCGACCAGACCTTTGGGTGTCATCTCGATGATACGTGTCGCCAGAGAAGAGACGAACTCACGGTCATGGCTGACAAAAAACAGGGTTCCGGGAAAATTTTCCAGAGCCAGATTAAGTGATTCGATGGATTCCATGTCCAGATGGTTGGTCGGTTCGTCCATCAGCAGGATATTATTACGTTGTAACATCAGTTTGCCAAACAACATGCGGCCCTGTTCACCACCAGAGATGACACTGACTTTTTTATCGATGTCATCGGATGAAAATAATAAACGTCCCAGGGTGCCGCGTATCGATTGCTCATCATCGCTTTCCTTACACCAGTAGTTCATCCAGTCATAGAGTGTTTTGTCATCTTTGAAGTCAGCGGCATGATCCTGGGCATAATAACCCAGTTGAGCATTTTCAGACCATTTTACGGTGCCTGCAGAAGCATCCAGATCACCGTATAAACATCTCAATAAACTGGTTTTACCGATACCGTTAGGGCCGATGATGGCGATACGTTCCCCGACTTCTACCATGAGATCAAGATTAGCAAATAAATAATCATCGAAACTCTTTGCTAGTCCTTCTACTTCCAGTGCCAGGCGGTGGAGTTTCTTGTCCTCTTCAAAATAGATGTAAGGATTTTTACGGCTGGAAGGTTTAATCTCGGCCAACTGTATCTTGTCGATCTGTTTGGCACGAGAAGTTGCCTGTTTGGACTTCGAGGCATTGGCTGAGAAACGGCTGACGAAAGACTTGAGTTCGGCGATCTGTGCTTTCTTTTTTGCATTCTCGGATTGCAGGCGTTCGGTAACCTGTGTCGAAGCGATCATGTAATCATCGTAGGAACCAGGATAGAGTCGTATCTCACCATAATCTAAATCTGCCATATGGGTACAGACACTGTTCAGGAAGTGGCGATCATGCGAGATGATGATCATGGTGCACTTGCGCTCGTTCAGTACCTCTTCCAACCAGCGGATGGTATTGATGTCCAGGTTATTGGTCGGCTCATCGAGTAACATGATATCGGGCTCAGAGAACAGGACCTGTGCCAGTAAGACACGTAACTTCCAGCCCGGCGCGACTTCGCTCATCGGACCGTAATGCTGTTCGCCGGGGATACCGACACCCAATAATAATTCCCCTGCACGCGCTTCGGCAGAGTAACCGTCCATCTCGGCAAATTCTGCTTCCAGATCACCAGCGCGGATACCGTCTGCTTCACTCATCTCCGGGTTCGCATAAATCGCATCTTTCTCGGATTTGATCGCCCATAATTCTTCATGGCCCATGATAACGGTATCGATAACACTGAATTCTTCGTAAGCAAACTGGTCCTGTTTTAATTTTCCGATCCGTTCATTGGGATCTTTCGAGACATTACCGGCAGTCGCTTCAAGATCACCGCCCAGTATTTTCATGAAGGTCGATTTACCACAGCCATTCGCACCGATGAGGCCGTAACGGTTACCATCACCGAACTTGACGGAGACATTTTCGAAGAGTGGCTTGGCACCAAATTGCATGGTGATATTTGCAGTTGCTAGCATGATTCTGTTCCAGGTAAAAAGGTTGTTTAATATTCGGTTCGTAAGAGCAATATTTATCTTTTGACTCTCTCTAAGCGGCATCTCGTGAACGATTCTGTCTGTTCGCAGATCCCGAACGTTTGTTCCACGGTGAAGAGGATTTATTGCTTTCAGTATTCCTCTTCCTCGCGTTTTTTCCGGGTCTGGAAGACTTTTTACTGGCAGATTTTCCTGTATTCCGCCTGCGTTTATGGTCACTGTGCCCGTT
>DROB01000453.1 GCA_011321985.1 Gammaproteobacteria bacterium
AAACGTCAGGTTATCGCAGAGATCGAAAAGACCAGTGGTGCACATGTACTGATCGTGGCTAATCCGACACTGGAAACACCGCAGTATAAAGTGGAACGTGTTCGTAAAAGTGAGCATGATGAAAATGATGAGACCGCCAGTTATCAACGTGCTGAGACAGAGACGCAGTACAACGTCGATGTGACACGTGAAAAACCGATACAGCCCGAGCAGGCGGCAGTCTCGTCGATCTCACCGGGGCAGCGACCCGTTGCCAAAGCTCCGGTAGTCGAAGAAAAACCGGCATCGCCAGGCCTGTTTGGCAAGATCGTTTCGATCTTCAGTGGTGGTAAGGAAGAAGAACAGGAAGCGGTTTCCGAGAATAAACAGAAATCGAATCGTGGGCAACGCCAACGAGGTGGGCAGCGCGGTAGTAATCGAAACAGTGGTAATCGCGGCGGTCAGAATCGTAACCGTAACCGCAACAACCGCAACCGTAATCGCAATCAGGATAAAAAACCGGATACAAAACAATCAGGTCAAAATCCGAACCAGAAGGCGAATAAACAGCAGTCAAAAGGCGGTGATGACAGAAATAAAAATACCGGTCAGTCCGGTGGGCAGTCGAACCGAAACCGTCGCCGACGTGGTGGAAGCCGATCTAAAAATAACGAAACGGGTACCGCTGATGAGAAGCGTAATGACAACGTGAACAAAAGTGCGCCGAATGAGAAAAACACGGCCTCACGAGAAGGATCTTCCAGTCCTCGTACCAGCGCACCCCAAAAAGTGTCAGCAAAACCCGAGGAAGCAAAGAAGCAGAGCAAGGCGGTGGCAGCTGAGAGTAAACCTGCTGTGGCTGCTAAAGCTCCTGACACCGCACCAGCGAATAATAAACAGGACGGGCCGCAGGGCAGCCAGAAGGAAAAACAACCCGCTTCAAATGAGAACCGGCCTGTCAATTCGGTGATCGATGACTAGGCTGTAAATCTAATAGTAAATGTGTCTGGCTTTGCATCGCTTATAACGGGGCTTGTCTTTGCGACGACTGTTTTATCCGGCTGTAGTGAATTGCGTTACTATGTGCAGTCCGCCAGGGGTCATCAGTACATCGTCGACCACGCACAGGATATCGAGCAGCTACTCACGGACGATCAGCTCGATGCCGATCTTCAGCAAAAATTAAACCTGATATTAAACGCTCGCAAATTTGCCAGCGAGACGCTGGGGCTGCCAGAGAATGGTAGCTACACCCGGTATGCGGATCTCGGGCGAGACTATGTAGTCAAGAACCTGTTCGCAGCCGAAGAGTTTTCAACCGAGCTTCATTCCTGGTGCTACCTCGTTATCGGTTGTGCACAGTACCGTGGTTATTTCGATGAACAGATGCTTGTCGAATATCGTGATGAGTTAAGCGGCGAGGGTTACGATACCTATATTGCCGATGTTGCAGCATACTCCACCCTGGGCTGGTTTGATGACCCCGCGCTGAATACCTTCATCGGCTGGCCGGAGTACCGGCTGGTGGGGCTGATCTTCCATGAGCTGGCGCATCAGAAAATATATATCGACGGTGATACCTTCTTCAATGAATCGTTTGCCATGACTGTCGAGCAGGCTGGTGTACGTGCCTGGTTCGCCAGTACCGATAATCCGGAACAATTGAGTCAGTATCATGCGCATCAGAAACGACACGATGTGGTGCTCGCTCTGGTGACGCAGGCGCGAAAAGAACTGGATACGCTTTATCAGCAACAGTATTCTGATGAAGAAAAACGCCTGCATAAAGAGAAGATCATCCAGAACTTGCGACAGCAGTATGCAGTGCATGCCAGAAGCTGGAGCAATCGCGAGGCGGCGGCTACTTTTCCGGGTGAGATAAATAATGCAAGGCTCGGTATGATGGTGGCATATAACCGGTTTGTGCCTGCCTTTTTGTCTATCCTGAAAGATCAGGAAAATAATCTTCAGTTATTCTATGCCTATGTCTCCGATCTGAGCGAGCTGCCGGCAGAACAGCGTAAACAATGTCTGCAGGCATGGTCTAAACAGGCAGGTGTAGAGCCTGGCGAAGATCCATCATTGTGTCAGCTGGTAACCGATTAACCAGATGAACTCTGAAACAGCCTGTTGAGCGAGTGGCCAGGTAGCCAAAGTTTAATGATTATTGCGAATATGATCCAAAAGCCCATCAGATGCAGCTTCTACCAGATCCAACACGATCTCAAAACCGTGGCCCTGTCCGTAATAGGGGTCGGGGACTTCTGATTCATCGTCATCGGAAAAGTCAAGGAACAGCTTGACCCTGTCTTCGTATCCTGCCGGGCAGATAGATAAAAGATCATCACGGTTGCTTTCATCCATCGCGATCACGTAGTCGAATTCAGTGAAATCATCGGCCCTGACCCGGCGTGCGCGTTGTCCACTCAGATCGATATCTCGTTTTAACGCAGCACCTGCAGCTCGGCTATCGG
>DROB01000454.1 GCA_011321985.1 Gammaproteobacteria bacterium
ATGGAAGGCTCGGAGTACCAGTACGATCTGTTAATTTCGATCCCGGAACACCACGGTATGGAAGTCATTGAGAAAAATGAGTTGGGTCGTGACGGGTGGATTCCGACCGATCGGTACCAGCTGACGATGGAAGGCCATGACAATGTTTATGTCGTAGGTGATACGACGAATCTACCTGTCAGTAAAACAGGATCAGCAGCCCATTTTGAGGCTGAAGTGATCGCTGAGAATATCGCTTCCATCGTGAAGATAGGATCACCTGTTAAAGAATATGATGGCAAAGTGTACTGCTTTATCGAGGCTGGCCAGGATAAAGCCACCTATGCAAACTTTAATTATTTAAATCCACCAGACCTTAAGCCGGCTAACAAGTCTATGCACTGGTTCAAGATGTCTTACAACAAGATGTACTGGACCAGCGTACGTGGTCTACTCTGAGGAGCTACATTGTTATGAATACCCAGACAGAAACACCACCTGAAGCAATGACTGGCAGTAGCCTCGAAGGGCTCTCTGAGCTTGCTACTCTCGTTGCTGCGACGCAGGATGCACTAACGGATGACATGATCACCCGACTGGCATCGGCGTTCAGTGAAGGCATGATCCTGCTTGATCGCCTTACACGTAATGAGGGGCTGGTGCATTTATTGAAAGAGCTTGACCGCCCGGAGAATCAACATTTTTTGATCGCGTTGTCTGATGCTTTCACGGCAGCTAGCAGAGAGATTGCGACAGCACCTCCAGCAAAAGGTGGTGTCATCGGAGTGTGTCGCCTGGGCTGTAACGCTGGAACACAGGAAGGTTTACGTCTGGTGTCGCTGATCGGTGAGCATCTGAGTGCAAGTATGCGCGAACTTCATCGTCATGGTAATTAAATACGATTAATCGAATTTTATAATTGTCATGAATATCGATCTTCCTGGTGCTCATCCATCAGGAGATTTTTTCTATCGGCTATGAGTTAGAGCGGTCACTCTCATCAAAACTTAGCCATGTCTTTTCATTCTTTTCCCTGAAAAATATTACCGGGCAATAAATCAAATAAGTAAATCATGAGCGATATTCCTCTCTGTATATGTTCTCGTTTTTACTGTTTTTTAAATGTTTTTTTTGACTCATAACCAATTTCTATAGGTTCAATAACAACAAAGACTTGGACGAGGTACATAGTATTATTTTACATTGGTCGTAAGTTATTTATACGACATAAGATTTTGGTATATAAAAATAATGGTCGGTTTTATTTAACTTAGCGCTTAAAGATACGGGTTTAGTGTCGTGTGCTAAACGGTGGTATTTCTATCTTTACTATGTAGCGTATAAAAATTTGATCGGTCGAAGGGAGGAGAGGTCGATTGGGTGAATTAATTCCTGTGAGGGGATATACCATTTGGTGAACCTGGAGACAGGTTTCATAAACAGAGCCAGGCCGGGCGATGACGGAACAAGCTCTGGTCTAATTTTTCCACTCAGGAGGAGAATCAATGGCCACAATTAAACTGACTTCGAGTCTTATAGCTGCTGTTACCTTTGCCCTTGCCCAAAGTGCGGGAGCCGTTGGCTTAGCCAATGTTCCTAATACACATACGGGTAAGCAATTGAAAGAGATTAATAACTTCAACAAAGCACTCAAAGGTGGTACACCTGATCTGGTATTACGGTTGCGGTATGAAAATGTTTCTGATGATATTCCAGCAAGCTCCCCCCTGGCCAATGCGGACAAAGCAAACTTGTTAAGTCTGCGCACAGTGCTGGGGTATAGCACAGCTCGTTATAAGGGGTTCTATGGTCGTATCGAGTTTGAGGCGACCAGTCATGTTGGTGATACTAATGCTTTGACCGTTGGGGATGATCTAACCTTCCCACCGGGTCCTGCCGGTTCTCGTGTGGCTGCAGGGCATGCAGTCATCCCTGATTCCGCACAGGAAGGATTTAATGAAGCCTATATCGCCTGGCGTAGTGCCAGCAGTGGTTGTTCCAATGCCCCTGGCGGTTGTAACGGCAGCACGACTATCAAGGTCGGTCGACAACAGATAATCTATGACAACCACCGTTGGATAGGTAATATCGTATGGCGGCAGAACTTCCAGTCTTACGATGCTGTTCGGATCGATAATACCTCGATCAATAACCTTAGTCTTTCGTATGCTTTTCTTAATCGAGTGAACCGAACTTTTGGTGAAGACTCAGCATTCAATGTCTTTGATATGGACGATTCACATTTTATCAATATTGCTTATAAGACCCCGGTGGGTAAATTGATTGGTTACGGATACCTACTGGACTTCAAAGACAACAAGCGTACACCTTTTCCTGAAGGTGTTGGTGTAGGCCCCGGTATTGTTAACTTTGACTCGAATACCTTTGGTTTGAGATTTGTGGGAAAACATAAAGCGGGTGATGCTCTTAGTGTCCTGTATGATTTTGAATGGGCTAACCAGAATCCTGTACATGATGCCGGACCGACATTGTCTGATAATAACTATTATAACGTCGAACTGGGTGGGGCTTTCAAAGTAGGCGGTAAACCGGTGGTGGTAAAAGTGGGTCGGGAAGTTCTTGAGGGTAACGGTGTAAATGCTTTACAAACGCCACTGGCTACAATACATGCCTTTAACGGTTGGGCTGATAAGTTCGTCGGTGCTCCTGGTGGCACTTCGACCCCGGTTGGTGGTCTGGAAGATACCAGTGTTACCCTGGTCGTTAAAGGCCTGATCGGCAAGTCAAAACTGGTCTTCCAGTATCATGACTATCAGGCTAATAAAACAGTGGGTGGTGTAAAAGATTATGGAAATGAGTTTGGCCTGCTGCTGGCAAAACCTTTCACAAAGGAGTGGTTTGGACTGGTTAAATACGCCAATTTCTCCGATGGAGGCGATGGTTTCAGTGTGGATACAGAAAAATACTGGGTGATGGCTCAGTACAAGTTTAAATAATGAAACCATGAGACGTGTTTAGCCTGAAGATTTTTTGTTCCGCTATCAGGAGAGGCTGAGTAAAAAAGGGGAGTAGTTATCTCCCCTTTTTTGTTGTGGCCAATAATGATCAGTTTTGGCTTGGAGTATCAGCATATATCACTAAAAGTTTTTATTAAGTCGTAATAGATAGTACATGATGAAATTTAAAGAATCAGAAGCTCTGTCGATAGCAAAAAGATTTGTAATGGATGAATATAAGGATAGCAAGCTTTCTATAGATGATGAAGCATGCAAAATAAGTTTTGAAGTGGATGGCTTCGGTCGTACAGTTCTGGGAATGGATGAAAATTACTGGCTGATTACATTTATGCTGAAAGGTGTCGAGAAAAATATTAATGTGTTCGATGTAGATTCTGAATATTTTATCGTTTTAGTTGGGGCGGAATCAGGTGTGCCTCACTGGTTGCCGATGATGTGATAATGGCCTGTTCAACTGCATCATCGGGTTGATCCGGATAAAACTATTGTTGTACGACAAGGATGGAAAAGTCACGTAGGAGTATGGGTCAGGCAAGAGTGGAGTCGCTTATTGTGGGTTGAATATACACTGTCCGTTCGATCTGGGCCCGGTCAGGTGATCACAGTTTGTTCAGGACTATTTCTATCACAGGTATCATTCAGATAGCGCATGCCAGCATTTCATCCTTCATACTGCTACTAGCCATGATTATGAGACATATAATCAGACTGACAGGGCTGATGGATATGCCTGATCAATCAGGTAGATGGGGTGACCGCAGTCAGTCCCATCAATTACAGATAGATTATGAGGTCAGTAGGAGGTAGATATAAGAATGGCACACCGGTTTTATATGGTCGATGTATTTGCAGAGCATCCTTACTCTGGAAATCCATTGGCAGTTGTCGTTGGCTCAGAGCCATTATCTGGCGATACCATGCAGAGGCTGGCCGCTGAGATAAATTTCTCGGAGACGACATTTGTAACATCTACTCCTGAAGAAGACGGAGCTTACCGTGTAAGAATCTTTACTCCGGCACGAGAGATAGACTTTACTGGTCATCCGATACTTGGAACGGCCTGGGTCATCCGTCATTATGTCGCCAGAGATGATAGTAGGCAGATACAGTTGAGCCTTGCAGTCGGGAAAGTCCCCGTCACATTTGAAATTTCTGATGATGGTAAGGAACATGTCTGGTTCCTTGCGCCAGAGATGTCTCTGGGGGCGATATCTACTCCTAAACTGCTGGCGACGACCCTTGGTTTATCCTCTGATGATATAGAGACAGCGACACCTATACAGGTTGTTTCAGCGGGGACCTCAGCACTAATGGTTCCGTTAAAGAGTCTTGATGCACTGCGACGTAGCAAACTGACTTTTGGTGAATTTTCCATGCTGGTAGAGAAAGGTTTTCCGGCACTCATTTATCTCTTCTGTCGGCAGACACATCTCCCGCAGAATGACCTGTGTGTGCGTTTTTTCTTCGATGCACATGGCGTGCGTGAAGACCCTGCTACAGGTAATGGTGCCGCTTTTCTGGGTGCTTATTCACTGGAGTATCAGTTGTTTTCAGATACTGACTGGCCAATACGGATCGAACAGGGTTATGAGATTCGTCGGCCATCACTGGTTATGCTCCGTACACGAAAATGTGATGGTAATCGTGAGGTAAGTGTAGGAGGTTACGTTATTCCAACGGTACGGGGAGAGCTTCTTTGAACTCCTGCATATTCCATTGATATGGTTGATAGATAGTGTTGCCGAATATCAGTGTATGTAATGGCATGGTTTTTTGGCCTTTGTCGGATCACTCATGAATCACCCTGTCCACCAATTAAAATTTCGTTTTTTTAATCTTCGTGTATGGCGTACCAATATAGTCTTCTGGGGTGGCGCGATAATGGTCGGACTGGTCGCAGCCATCTTTGCCTTGTTGGCAGACCAGGGAGATAAGCTGTTCAGAGGGATTATTGCATACAACGCTTATCTACCTTTTTTTATAACTCCTGCAGGTTTTGTCCTGACTGTTTACTTAACTCGAAAGGTTTTTAGTGGTTCTGAGGGTAGTGGTATACCGCAGGCACTTATCGCAATCGAGGATCCAGGTAGAAAATTGAGTAATCGTCTGTTATCAATGCGTATGGTCATCGGTAAAGTATTGATGGTGGTACTGGCACTGTGCAGTGGTGCTTCATCAGGCAGGGAAGGACCGACTGTGCATATGGGTGCAGCCATTCTGCACTCACTAGGAAAATATGCGCATCTACCGACTCGTTATTTTGAGCGTGGTTTAATTCTGACTGGTGGTGGGGCAGGACTTGCTGCTGCATTTAATACGCCACTCGCGGGTATTATTTTTGCGATCGAAGAAATGGCACGCTCTTATGATCGTCGTAATAGTGGAATGATGATGATCGGTGTCGTGCTAGCAGGTATGACGGCTATTTTTGTCCATCAGAACAACTACAATTACTATGGGACTTCACCGGCGACACTGGATTTTAGCCGGGTATGGTTAGGTGTTGTTATCTGCGGTGTAACGGGTGGCCTGGCTGGAGGTGTGTTTGGCCAGATATTGATTACGGGGTCGAAAAAATTACGAGCATATATGCCGACGCACTGGCTATTGATTGCTGTGGTGTCTGGTTGGAGCGTGGCAACTTTAAGCCTGCTAAGCGGTGGTGTGTCGAGCGGAACGGGATACTTTGAAGCAAAGCAGATTGTCAGCTGTGCGGGTCTGGAAAATTGCGATGCAGATTTTGGTCTGATGTATCCATTTTATAAAATACTGGCAACCGCAGCGACCTATCTCACGACCATTCCCGGTGGCCTGTTTTCGCCGTCGCTGGCAAGTGGAGCAGGCCTGGGTGCTGATCTGGCATTATTTTTTCCTGCCGAAATGGCATCGACCATCGTTATCCTCGGTATGATCGGTTATTTCACCGGCGTGGTGCAAACACCGATAACAGCTTTTGTTATCGTAATGGAGATGACGAATAATCATGATCTGGTACTGGCGATGATGGCTACAGCACTTATTTCTTCCGGTGTGTCTAAAATAGTCTGTAAAAAACCGATCTATGAAGCATTGGCAGAGAATCTATTGAAGATGATATCCGATGAAAAAAACCGATAGAAGGCAGGAATGGATATTCTGGTTCGTTTTACCACGGTAGCTTTAAAGATCAGTTTTTCCTGATCCGGACAGGTCCCTGTTCTCCAGGATATTTACCTTCGATGTCCTGATAGAAATCAGCAATTATCTTCATGTCAGCTTCGATGTCTCCACTGGGGTGCATGAGTTGATGAAACCCCAGGGTTCGTGTGCGGTAATCGATGTATCCTAAACAGATCGGGACCTCTGCCGCCAGTGCTATATGATAAAAGCCACTTTTCCAGTATTCGGTTTTTGAGCGTGTACCTTCTGGTGCGATGGTGAGGACCATACGCTCGGCCCTATCGAACCGGTCGGCTATCTGACTGATAAAACCATTCGATGCACTGCGATCGACGGGGATGCCACCGAGTGCGGTAAAAAGGTAGTGAAGGGGGCCGCGGAACATCTGTTTCTTGGCGACCCAGTGTATCCTTAAATCCAGAGTCCAGAAGGTGAGTAGTGCGAGAGGGAAATCCCAGTTGCTGGTATGTGGGGCACCGATCAGGATGAATTTATTTTCCTCTGGTGTGTTTATTTTCAGCTGCCAGCCAGCGAGTTTCAATATTGTCTTTGAAAAATATTTGAGCATACTGAAATTTTCTGTCAGTCAGGAACCGGTCATTCAGGCCAGTTATTCTCTTTGGCTATATGCAGTTTCTGGTAGCCTTCGAGCAGTTTGTTATGGGCGATGAATCCTTCCAGGCTGAGTCCGGGGCTGTGTAGGCCGAAAAAACTCTGCTTGCCCGATATCACATCTGTACAGTCTGATAGTGTCTGTTCATCGAACATCAGTTTGAAACTGTCGAGGTATGCTTCCAGCTGTTTACCCTGTTGTTTTATCTCCAGCAGGGTCTGCAGGCACAGGTAGAAACGTGTCGTATCGGTATCCAGCTGGTCGATGTGTAGACACCAGCTGACCCAGTCGATAGCTTCTTCGTTTTTCAGAGCGAGGCATAACATGGCCTTTAATTCACCGATACGCAGTTGTGCCCAGGTACTGCCGGGATCCGGGGCGATGCCAATGAATTCGGCGACACGTTGAAAATCGTTATACCCGCCTTCTTCCAGACGGTCGAGTATCGATTGCCAGCGGGTATTATCGAGGTTTTTTAAGGAGAGGATATCTTCGCGAAATAATGCTCCCTCGTTATTATTGTTCCATACCAGATCATCAACCGGGTAGATGTCAGACATGCCGGGTACGATGATGCGACAGGAATAAACTTTCAGATGTTCGTAATCTGATATGTAGATGTCGAACCCCAGGTCATGGATGATATTACAGAGATAAGTGAATTCATCGCCTGTTGACGCATCGTGATCCCAGTCACTGAACGTATAATCAGGCTCATTTTTGAAAAAATCAAAAGCGATCAGGCCACTCGAATCGATGAAATGGGTCTCGAGGTTGTGGTGATCGGCGACTTCATCCATATCAAAGCTGGGCGACTGAAAACCATCAAGTTGATCGAGGTCTCGGCCCTGCAGGAGTTCGGTTACCGTGCGTTCCAGTGCGACCTCAAAACTCGGATGTGCGCCGAATGAGGCAAATACGGTGGCATTTTTCGGATTTATCAGCGTCACACTCATCACCGGATAACGTCCACCCAGAGAAGCATCGGCGATACGCAGGCTGTAGCCATGTTGCTCAAGTTTATGTATGGCTTCCATGATCCTGGGATAGCGTTGTAAGACTTCATCGGGCACTTCGGGCAGGCAGATGCCCTCTGCAATGATCCTGTTTTTGATATAACGTTCGAATACTTCAGATAAACTCTGTACACGGGCCTCGTTTTTTGTATTACCTGCCGACATGCCATTGCTGACATAGGCATTACCGATGATATTTATCGGAAACCAGATATCTTTACCGTCGCGTTGACGTGTATAGGGGCAGGCACAGATGCCCCGTTCCCCTGTTCCCGAATTGGTGTCGAATATTTTCGATGCCGTGAGCTCTTTATCCGGGTCGTAATAATTCCAGAGTTTTTCATCGAGCAGTCCTTCGGGCAGAGTCTCATCTGGTCTGTCAGTAGTAAACCAGCATTCATCCGGGTAGTGGACGAAGCTGCCACCGGCAAAGTTTTCACCCAGATAAAAATCGGCAAAGAAGTAATTGCAGCTCAGACGCTCGAAGTATTCCCCCAGGGCACTTGCGAGACAGGATTTTTTTGTCGTGCCTTTACCATTGGTAAACATCAGACCACAGTCTTTATCACGGATATGTACCGAATAGACATTGGGTACCGGATTCAACCAGGAGGCTTCTTCAATATCTATATTTAATGCTTTCAGTTTAGCCCACATCGAATCGATGGATTCTTCCAGTGCTGCATCTTTGCCTTTGATAAACGTTTTTTGATTCATGATCCTGTTCTTCGCTTTATTTTTTCAATTTGAGTGTCGTGGTAAGGTGCGAGGATGAGCAGTGAACAAATAGCACCGAACAGAGCCCATGCCATATCTGACTGTGTGTCCCAGATGTAACCCTGAGTCCCGAGGAAGGCTTCGGCAGAATCTTCGCCCAGCAAAGCCACCCACCATTCGATGAGCTCGTAAAACGCACTGAAGGCCAGAGCGAAACAGAGGGTGAAAAAATGGGTGAATGCTCTGCTATTGATGACCTGTTTCCGGATAAGTATCTCACGACAGAGGATAGCTGGCACGAATCCCTGCATGAAGTGGCCGACCTTATCGTAATTGTTTCGAGATTGTTCGAAGAGGTCTCTGATGGTATCGAACAGTGGAACTTCTGCATAGGTGTAATGCCCGCCGACCATCAGTACCCAGCTATGTAGCAGGATGAGTGAGTAGCACAAGGTGGTCAGTGGGAATCTTTTCCGGGTCAATGCTAAAACGATTAGCCCTATGATGGCAGGGGTAACTTCGAGTACCCAGGTATAATAATCTTTCGGGGTGATGGCCGACCAGATAAGGACGCTCATGAATAATACGGTCCAGATGACGGGCCATAGTACCGTTGATGACCGGGATGTCATACCGTGTATTTATTGCATTGCAGGAACATCATCTATGCGCTTTACACGCAGCCAGGACATCATCTACGTGGCCTTTTACTCTTACGTTCAGCCATTGTTCGATGAGTACACCTCCCTCATCGATAAGGAACGTGCTACGGACGATGCCCATGTATTCTTTACCGTAATTTTTTTTCAGCTGGATGACACCAAACTGGTTGCATAGAGATTCATCCTCGTCGGAGAGCAGATCGAAGTTAAAAGCATATTTGCTTTTGAAATTCTCATGTTTTTTTAGACTGTCACGGGAGACACCGAGTATCACCGTGTTCAGCTTCGTAAATGCTGCTCTGGCATCACGAAAATCCTGGCCCTCTGTGGTACAGCCTGGCGTGTTGTCTTTGGGATAGAAATAAAGCACGACTTTTTTACCGGCCAGATCGTTCAGGCTGATATTCTTATCACCTGTCGCAGGGCGTATGAAATTTTTAATTTTTTTACCGAGGTTTGGCATATTATTTCCAGTGGGTCAGATACTACTTAATTCAGCATCGAGATTGAGTTCATCACAGGCTTCGGTAAACGCATCACGTAGTTTCGAGATATTGGTCTCCGCCGAGATGCCGATGGTCATGTGCAGTGCAAACATGGGTGAGCCCGTATGTGGGGCGGCATAACGTTCGGTCTGCAGATTGACGATATTGATGTTGCGGCTGGAGAAAAAGTTGGCGATGTTATTGACGATACCGGGGTTGTCCAGTGCTGCGACTTCTACCGAGTAAGGGATCGAGTCACTCGCGGGACTGGAATCAATCGTCGGTTTGATCAACAGGCGCATCTGCAGGGTCTTTTCGATCTCCGCGGATATCGTCTGAAACTTGTCGATCGATGCTTGTTCACCACTGACCAGTAACAAGATGGCAAATTCTCCTCCGAGTACGGTCATGCGGCTGTCTTCGATATTGAGTGCATGTGTGTAGATGATATTGCTGAGTTCATTGACGATACCCGGCCGGTCGACACCCAGTGCAGAGATAACTAGTTTTTTGCTCATGATCGAAATCGGACGAAGCCAGCGCAGTTCAAGAGATGCACAGTGTAAACAAAAAAGGCTTAAACAAAAAGACCTGTTGGAAAGGGTTTCTCCTGAACTATGTCAGAAAGGATAGCAGGCAGGAAGAATTAACCCAGTTCAGAAAGCTCACGCATCAGCATGGCAGGGTTGTTGGTATTCAATTCGATCAGGCGACGCAGATGTTGCAGGCTGTTGACATCGATCTGTAGCCATTTCAGACCCCAGTTGTCATCACTGCTGCGTATGATGTTGACACGTGCGTGGATGGAAATGTCTTCGCCCAGAAAAAGGGCCATACCGCAGGGTTTGCTCAGGTCGATATCGAGATTCTCGGGTGGTTCGACCAGCATGCCTTTCAGTGAGATATCCAGCAGGTTGCAGCTCCATTCTTCATGACCGCTCTGCATCAATATCTCCGCGGTGAAGGGGATACGGTTATAACTACGACGTTCTGCTTGTGTTGATGTGTTCAATTAGGTGTCCGGTTGTCAATAATGCTTGTATGCAGAACAGACGCTATGTCTGTCATGTATGTGCCTGGCAGGGCAACAGGGGCTTGATACCAGGGAACAATGCAGAATAAAGTCTGTATCCTGACTGTTAAGATTAGTAAATTATTCATTATTAGCAATATAAATCATTGAAAAAACCATGAAAAATTGATTAACTGTGCGCCTTATTATATCGGGGAATTCCATGTTTCGAGGCAGTATGGTTGCATTGGTCACACCAATGCAGGTCGATGGCAGTATCGACTTTCAAAGTTTGGCTAATCTGGTGGAATTTCATATAGAAAACAACACCACAGCCATCGTATCGATGGGGACCACCGGTGAGTCTGCAACCCTGAATATGGAAGAACACTGCGAGGTCATGGCGCGTACGGTAGAACTGGTCGGTGGGCGTATCCCGGTTATCGCCGGTACCGGAGCAAATTCTACCTGGGAAGCCATCGAACTTACCCGCTGTGCACAGCAGGGTGGGGCTGATGCCTGCCTGCTGGTAACCCCGTATTACAATAAACCCCCTCAGGAAGGCCTGTTTCAGTTTTATAAAAAAATTGCTGAGACGGTCGATATCCCCCAGATACTCTATAACGTACCGGGTCGCACAGCAGTGGACATGTTGCCTGAGACTGTTAATCGGCTGGCGGACATCGACAATATTGTCGGTCTGAAAGATGCCACGGGTGATCTTGACCGTCTGGCTGAGATGCAGGCCCTGCTGGGTGATAAAGAATTCGATCTCTTCAGTGGTGACGACGCAACCGGCACCGAATTTATGTTACGTGGCGGCGACGGGGTTATTTCAGTGACAAATAATGTAGCACCCAAAGCGATGGCCGCCATGTGCGAGGCAGCTCTGGCAGGAAACCGTGAGCTGGCCGAGTCGCTGAACCAGCCTTTGACCGGCCTGCATGAGCGTCTGTTCCTGCAATCCAGCCCGATTCCGGTGAAATGGGCACTGTCAGAGATGAAACTTATTCCCCCCGGTATACGTCTACCATTAACAGCTTTTGAGAAGGAATATCATCAGCGTTTGCGTGAAGCGATGTCACAGGCCTCGCTCTAGAAATATTGCATGAGTCGTCCGTGGTGACCGACACCCTCTGACTAAATAAAGTCATTCTTGATATGAGTAATAAATTAATGAAGTTACGCACTACAGGTTTAGAAAATTTGAAATGGCCAGTCCTGATGCTGGCACCTCTATTATTGATCGCCTGTTCCGGGAGCAATGAGCGTCCGGTCTACCAGGGTGCGGAATACTATAAAAACCTCGAAGTCCCACCCGACCTGACGGAGCCGGATACCGGTGAACAACTGCGAGTGCCAGAACCAACAGATGAAGCCAGACAGTTCTTTATCGAGAAAAACAAATTAGGCAAGCTGATGACACCTCGCTTTGAGGGTATACGTGTGGTGAGCGCGGCGGGTGATAGCTGGCTTGAGGTCGATGACAATGTAGAAAAAGTCTGGGCAGAGCTGATCAAATTCTGGGAATCAGAAGGTGTTGAGCTGGCTGAGGTTCGACCATTGCTGGGTTTTATGGAAACGAAATGGATAGGTCGAAATGAAGGCGATGTCGGCTATATCAGATCGGTGTTTCAAAGTTTTGAGCCGGATGAGAAAGATAAATTTCGTGTCCGCGTCGAATCATTTGATGGTGATACAAAAACACGGATATTCATCAGTCACTCGAGGATCGAGCGAGTCATCATCGGTGATGAGGCGGACAATTATGAATGGGTGACACAGCCCAGTGATGTTGAAGCAGAGCGTGAGATAATTGCCCGCATGGCGATTAATTCAGATTTGACCAATGGGCAATCAGCAGTGCTGCTGGAGAATTATCGCCCATACCTGTCGCTGGTCAAGATTGACAGCACGGACGATACGGCACTTACCATGACCGGCAGCATGGATTTCGTATGGCGACGTGCAGTGCGTGCATTAGATCGGATGCGAACCCAGGATATCCGTGAAGAAAAAGAGAATAACCGCATTTATTTTGTTATCGGCAAGATAGCGGATAAGGACATCAATGTCGAAACAGATGAACTGTCCGAGTCCAGCTGGATAATGCAGTTATTTACCGATGTCGATGAAGAGAACCTGGCTACCAATAAAAGCCGTCAATATCATCTCGAATTGACTGATCTCGATGGAAGCGTGCAGATAGTCGTGAATGATGCCAGCGATTCAGAGTCTGTAGATGAAGACGGTGATGTATCCGGTACTGCTCTTGCCGAACAGGTAAGAAATATACTGGCCAGAAATCTGGACTAGAAAGGTAGGGTTTTTGTTTTCACTACGCTGATTGATCCATAGGATAACTCACCTGTATGGAAGAATAAGAGGAGTCAGGTACGATCATTTGAACAGCATACCGACGAGGTGCTGGCGAACGAGGGGCAGGTACGGTGTATAAAGAACTTTTAAGTGCGGTGGCGATAGTTCTTACGCTGACAGCCTTTTTTCCTTATATACGCGGAATTATTGATGGTACGATCAA
>DROB01000455.1 GCA_011321985.1 Gammaproteobacteria bacterium
CCTTCATCTATGACATCATCGCCTGTACTTTGCTCCAGTGACTGACCATCTGATAATCTCTGTTTGTCATCCGCAGCTTTTTTCAGGGCATCTAGTAATAAGCTCATAAACTTCAGCCTTATTGCTCAGATAATTTTTTAGATGTTTCCTGATGAAGATCTTCCAGTAGATATTTTTTATAATCGGCTAAATCACCATCAAGACTGGCGTAATCCATCACTACCGGCCGTATGAATATGACCAGCTCAGATTTTATATATTCTTCACTCGTATACGAGAACAGAGCACCTAATAGCGGGATGCTGGACAGGAAAGGAACGCCACGATCTTCTTTATTGATCTGATCCTGCATCAAACCACCGATGACGGCAGTCTCTCTGTCATCAATCTTCAACATGGTTTCTATTTCGCGCACCTGCACAACCGGGATCTGGCTGACGACACCACTGTCAGCGAGCAGGGGGTTAGGATCATTCACCGTACGAATTATTCTTGATATCGTCGGCCTGACATTGAGTGTAACTACTCTATCTTTATCGATATAGGGTGTCACTGCCATCACGAAACCGATAGGAATAGTGTTGATATCTGTATCGATAACGACGGTCGAATTTTTATTTACCGTACCTGCATCTACTTCTACATTGGTCGTAAAGAAAACTTCATTGTCGACAACTTTCAGAATTGCTGTCTGATTATTCAGAGCCATTACTTTTGGACTCGATAATACTTTTACATCACCAAATGTTTCCAGAGCTTTTAATGTGATGTTAAGAGGGTTACCGTTTACCGTACCCGAGGTTGCAAGTTGAAAGAAGGGTGATGAACCCAGGTTACCCCCGATGATATCCTGCACACTACCTTTCGTAACCACCGTTTGTCCACCGACCACCGCTGTTTTACTCACCAGAGACCAGTCGATACCAGCCTGGTAAGTGTCACTCAACCTTACTTCTGCAATCGTCGCCTCGATCAACACCTGTCGCTGGACATTGCCGACCACGTGATCGATAAAGTTTTTTATCACCTCATGTTTTTTCGATGTGGCCCGTACGGCTATTACACCACTCTCACGATTAACAATTATATTGTTACTTGTCACACCCTGTTCTGAGCCACCAGCTACATTTTCTTCTTCCAGGATAGCAGAAATATTTTTAGCTATCGTTAGCCAGAAATCATTCTTGCTCTTATTCTCTACTTTCGAACTGGCTTTATTATTACCGCCACCACGAGAACTGGCCCCACCGCCACCTGCACTCTGAATACCTTTACCTGTTGCTCCTATCTCGGTTGAGACGCTAACTTTCCCTTCACTCGAACGAGCGATATTCAAATAATTAATATTGTAACTATGCAGATAAGGTTTATCCGCCTTTACTTTTATGGTATCACCTTCGAGCGAATAAACGATATCGGACTGTGATGCTATGCGCTCCAAAATTCTGGGCAGGGTCTGATCGATTGCGTTCATCGTGATCTTTCCTGAGATATCGTTATCTATATCCAGATTTAAATCAGCATCTCTCGCCATCGAGAATAGCAACTCACGGATGGGCACCTGATTTACCACGACGGTATAAGTCTCCAACTTCTTGCGCTCCCCCGGACGTGATAGAGCAGGCACCTGCGTCACCGGTTCGGGGATATTATTTTTGTCGGCGGAACCGGAATCGGCTCTTAGATGCCCTTCAGATATCGCAGGTGGATTAGTCGCTCCGCAGGCAACGACCATCATGGTCACGACCGTTGAAAAGCAACTTTGTAGAAATCGTTTTTTTATCGTTTTTATTTTCATTCTTTAATCATTCGACCCGGTCAAAGTGCACCCGTCTTCAGGCCCCGTTTCTCAGGGCATCTTTTTTCAGTGCGCTCATTCGCCGTAAATAAGGATCACTGGCCTTTAGTGATGGAGGCAGTAAGTCTAACGTCTCTATCGCTTTATCCTGTGTGTCAAAATCGTTATACAGGACGCTGTACCATGCGCGCCCATTGATAACTGTTTCATAGATGTAAATCTTAGTAAAATCAAGCGTTTCAGGTACCGACTGAAGAAAAGCCTCGACTTTATCGGCATCACTGGTTCTCGCCATGAACAACTGGATACTGTAGTTGCTGTCGGCCGCAATATCCAACCATTGTTGTGTCGAATTTATTCTCTCTGCGGTGAGCACCCTCTGCACCGCATCTGCAGAATCTTTTTCATCTGTCGCGGCTGCGTGCAGCTCGGTATCTAAGACAATGTTTTGTTTTCCTTTCCCGGCTGAAACTTCTCCGGCAACAGCGACTTTATTATCTACCCGCTCCGCATCCGTATTATCCTGCCTTCCCAGATAAAAACCTGTGATCAGAGCCACGGATATCAACAGGACCCCGCCCACCACATAGAAAGTCTTTTTATTGCCGCCCAGCTTTTTAAACTCACTGTCATGTGCCGCCGTTTTTATATGTGAAGGTGTGACGGTATGGCTGCCTTCTGAAAAGGCCGCCAGCAATGATTTGTCCGCGATAATATTGATGCGACGCGTCAATCCATCAGAATATTTTTTTACTGCACCCGCTGTTTTTTTATTGAAGACATCAGGGCCCTTGTATCCCACTGCACGCAAGCGAAAATTAAGATACTGCAAGGTATCATCAGGAGGAAAGGGGGATAGATTAAAGCTATGTGTTATGCGTTCTTTTAGC
>DROB01000456.1 GCA_011321985.1 Gammaproteobacteria bacterium
CGACACACTGGAAGATGCTAACTTGCAACTGGTCTGGGTGGTCGATAAATTCAGGCCCAGTAATATCGGACAGGGTGGTACACCCAATGCTATTTTAGATGCGGGTTCCTTTTTTCGAGGTATGAACAATTGCTGGGAAAATGGATGTACCGTAGCTAACTTTGCTGGCGGTGGTGTTGCTACTGATTTTGGGCCAGGCCAAATCGGTATAAGAAAAGCCGTGTTGCCTGAGCACTCTCTCGCGAACACTCAGATAGGTGTAAAGTTTGAAGGGGTATATCAGGGGGTAGGCTTTTCACTTAACGCCTTAACTTTTCGCTCACAATTACCGTCGTTGCATGGCGGGATACCGGCAGAAAATGCGTTTACAGGTGTGACATCTCCTACCGGATTTGATCATCTCATCGCATTTGACATCCGTTTTCCACGAGTAAATCTGTTCGGTGGTTCAGCAGACTTTTATGTGGATTCGATAAAGTCAGCGTTCCGGATCGAAGCTGCCTATACGCAGGGTGAGGAATTCGCTAATACCATCAGGCCTAAACTATTTTCTGAATCTGACGTTGCACGATATGTGATCGGTATTGATCGCAATACTTTTATTCCTTTCCTCAATGAGGATCGCGCATACCTGCTGTCCTTCCAGTTGTTCGGGCAACATTTACTGGATCATGAGAGGCAGCAGGGGCCACTCGGAAAAATTGGTATACCTGACTGGAAAAATAACTACATCATGACTTTCCTGACGAAGGGCTGGTATCTGAATGATCGGCTTAGTCCGCAGGTTATTTTTGCTCACGATGTGAAAGCACAGGCAACAACGATTGCGCCTTCACTTGACTGGTTGATATCAAATAACTGGCGGTTCACTGTTACAGCGAATATAAAAGTGGGTACAGGCGCAAGAAAGTTCTCGGATTGTCGTTCGTGTAATCCGTGGGGGCCATTTACAGCAACACCGGCACATGCTGATCCTACCGTTTCAGGTGATGTTGGTCTAGGTGGTTTTGAGCCATTAGGGCGCTTCCAGGCCGGCCCAATAGGTATGGCGCAAAAAGAAGATGAGATTCAGGTAAATCTGCGTTACAGATTTTAAAATTGCGCAGTTAATTATTTAAAAGAGGAATATAACCATGTTACATAAAATACTGACGACTACACTGTTCGGGCTGGCATTCAGCGCAGGGACAGCATATGCAGTTACAGCAGAGGATGTCGATAAATCGTTTTTCCCGTATAA
The DNA here is from genome assembly GCA_011321985.1 of Gammaproteobacteria bacterium. Lineage (GTDB taxonomy): Bacteria > Pseudomonadota > Gammaproteobacteria > SZUA-229 > SZUA-229. The sequence continues at coordinate 1,241 of DROB01000456.1, forward strand.
AGATGGTTTTCCATCAGCAGAGGGTATAACGCCGGGTATGGTGATTACCAAAGATAATGTTGATAAGGCAAAGGATGTTCTGGATCCGGAGATGTATCAACATATCAAAGATGGCTGGGTTGAAATCACAGTAGGAGAAACCACTGATTTTGGCCTGCATCCCAACTATATTCAGGCGACCAAAGATCATCTGAATGAAGTAAAGCTGGGTGAGAAAGTGGGTCAGTTAGAAAACTTTATCGCTGGTAGAGCTTTTCCAGAAGAGCCTGATATCAATGATCCACGCGCTGGTGAGAAACTGGCCTGGAATTATCAATATGGTTATAACTGGGGGGATAATGCTGCTATCTATCCCTTCTACTGGCGTTACCGTGATATGAATACCGGTAAGATCCAGAGGGAGATAAAGTTCAATTTCCATTTCCTTAACTGGGTGCATCGTGTTAATCAGGAACCTTTGCCTGCCATTAAACCTAATCCATCTGGATTATTCAGGTCGATATACGTACAGGTGCTGGAACCCTTCGATGTGAAAAATACGCAATTATTGATCCATCGTCATCAGGATGATCTTAAACGTGATAATGCCTGGTTGTACCTCGGCTTTCAGAGACGGGTTCGTCGCCTTGCTACCGGTCAGATAACTGACTCGTTTCTTGGCTCTGATCTAATGATCGAGGATTTCGAAGGTTATAACGGTCGCATTTCAGATATGAACTGGACGTATAAAGGTACGAAGACGATCCTGTTGCCATTTTATAATCACGATGAACAGGAACTGGCAACAGATATAAAAGAGAAAAATGGTTACCAGTTCATTGATTTTCATGGCAAGGGCGGCTGTTTCCCAAAAGTGACTTACCAACTGCGTAAAGTCTATGTTCTTGAATCTAGACCGGTTGATGAAAATCATCCGATCAGTAAGCGGATTCATTACGTCGATGCACAGACATTTACTTTACCACGTACTATTATCTATGATCGTAAAGGGGATTACTGGAAATCATGGATGATCTGTCAGGCACACCCTGATCACCATATGGCAAAAAATAAAGGAACGGGTGTTTCGATTGACGATTGCTTTGGCATGATGGATGTACAGGCGATGCACTGTACTACCGGTCAGTTTGAAGGACAGGTCGATCCGGCATTAAACCCTAAAAAGAAATTTACTGTGCAGAATCTGCGTGCAACAGGACGTTAGGTCGTAGCTAGTAGGGCTTGGGATGCGCCTTGTGCGCATCCCTTTTTTTATGACCATAACTGTGATATTTATTCAAAATCAGAGAGAGATATGAGCCAGGATAATCCAGAGATAGGCAGCAATATAATGGTTAATGGTATTGCTACTAATTATCATGATAGAGGGTCAGGCCCTCCTGTCCTGTTGATCCACGGATCTGGTCCAGGCGTGAGTGCCTGGGCGAACTGGCGATTAACATTGCCTGAACTGGAGAAGAAATATCGTGTTATCGCGCCCGATATGGTGGGTTTTGGTTTTACTGAACGTCCAGAAAATATTCGGTATAACATGGATACGTGGGTAGATCATGCGACAGGATTGCTCGACGTGCTAGGCCTGGAGAAAATAAGCGTTGTCGGTAATTCATTTGGTGGAGCTCTGGCCCTGGCTCTGGCAATAAGGCACACTGATCGCATTGACAAGTTAATCCTGATGGGTAGTGTAGGGGTTTCTTTTAAACTTACAGATGGGCTGGATAAAGTGTGGGGTTATGAACCTTCTATCGAAAACATGAAATCATTACTGGATATCTTTGCATGGAATCGTGATCTGGTTACCGATGAGTTGGCTGAATTACGTTATCAGGCAAGCATCCGGCCCGGGTTTCAGGAATCTTTCTCAGCCATGTTCCCGGCACCGAGGCAGCGCTGGGTCGATGAGATGGCCTTTTCTGATGAAAAGATAAGCGAGATCGAAAATGCAACTCTGATCATTCATGGTCGAGATGATGATGTCATACCCTTTGATAATGCCATGAAGTTGTTCTCACTGATCAAAGACTCAGAGGTTCATGGTTTTGGATGCTGTGGACACTGGACCCAGATAGAGCATACGGAACGTTTTAATCAACTGGTCAGTCATTTTTTGGCCAGTTAAACAAAGATTTTTGATGAAAAACTATAAACTCGTATTGCCGGAGCATCTAAATCATTATGGTTTTTTATTCGGTGGTCATCTGCTGAAATGGGTCGATGAGATGGCGTATATAGCGGCAAATATCGACTTCCCTGGCAATGACTTTGTCACCATCAGTATGGATGATGTGCTGTTTAAACATTCTATACGTAATGGCGATATCCTTTGTTTTTCCACCGTGCGAAGAAAACTGGGTAATACCTCAGTGTCATATAGTGTAAAAGTATATCGTGAGAATGAGACAGAAGAAGAGGGAACGGTGCTTTTTGAAACGAACATGACGTTTGTCAGCATCGATCAGGAAGGCAAAAAACAGATGATCGTACGATAATAACGTTATGCAAGCACTGAAGAAGCGCAAGGTTTTTTTTGTATCAGACAGAACAGGTCTGACTGCAGAATCTTATGGTAGTAGCCTGCTGGCACAGTTTCCAGGCTTTGAATTTGAGAGTATAAAACATGCCTATGTCGACAGTGAAGAACAGGCACTTATTACGGCGGGTGCTATAGAACGCATTGCTATCATGAGTGATGAAGAGCCGATCGTTTTTAGTACTCTGGTCGAACCTGAAATCCAGGCTATTATCGAAAACACCAGTGCCTGTGTGATCAATTTATTCGGCACTTTCCTCGGTCCACTGGAAGAATGTCTGGGTGAGCAATCTGCGCATACGCTAGGAAAATCGCAGGATGTTTTCGGTCGAACCGGTTACGCAAAAAGACTGGATGCTATCGACTATGCACTGGCACATGATGATGGTGTACGCCCTGATCAATATGACGAAGCCGAGATCATTCTCGTCGGTGTTTCACGTAGTGGCAAGACCCCTACCTGCCTGTTACTGGCAATGAATCATTCTATCAGTGCCTGTAATTATCCATTGACCGAAGATGAACTAGATAGTGAAACCCTGCCAGCTGTTTTATTAAAACACAGAGACAAGCTCATCGGTCTAACGATCGCCCCCGGGCAACTGAGTAATATCCGTGAAAAACGACGACCAGGCAGTAAATATGCCTCACTTAATTATTGCAGAAAAGAGGTGAAAATTGCTGAAGAGATGTTCGTACGGGCAAATATCCCTTATTTTGAAAGTACAGATACCTCGATAGAAGAGTTAGCCGGTTCTGTGATCAGAAGTGTAAGAACCTTAAAAATAAAAAACAATCCCGCTTGATATCATTGAGAAGAGTTATGACTATAGATAAATACACCGTTCCACTCGAACAGCTTGGCATGCAGGATGTACCCAGTGTCGGCGGTAAAAATGCATCGTTAGGTGAGATGCTACAGAACCTGGGCGGACTCGGTGTCAATGTGCCGGGTGGTTTTGCGACTACAGCGGATGCCTATCGTGAATTTCTGGGGGCTGATAACCTGGCAGGGCGTATTGCCGAACGTCTGGATGGGCTCGATGTCGATGATGTGCTGGAACTGCAAAAAGCCGGCAGTGATATCCGTGGCTGGATAATGCAGGTGCCTTATCCTGTGGCGATGGAACAGGCCATCGATTCAGCCTATGCTACTTTGGTAGAAAACTATGGTCAGGACGTGACCTGGGCGGTGCGTTCATCGGCTACCGCAGAAGACCTACCTGATGCCTCCTTCGCAGGTCAACAGGAAACCTACCTCAATGTCTCGGGCCTGGAAGATATCAAACACAAGATCCGTGAAGTTTTTGCGTCCCTGTTCAATGACCGTGCCATCGCTTACCGTGAACATCAGGGTTTCGACCATGAAAATGTCGCCCTGTCTGCGGGTATTCAGAAGATGATCCGTTCGGATATCGCTACCAGTGGCGTGATGTTTACCCTCGATACAGAGAGTGGTTTTCGAGAAGTGGTACTCATCACCGGCAGTTATGGCCTGGGAGAGATGGTGGTGCAGGGTGCGGTAAACCCGGATGAATTTTATGTGCATAAAGCAACACTGGCAGAAGAACGGCCAGCTATCCTGCGACGCAATCTGGGTAGCAAGACTGAGAAGATGGTCTATGCCGATGCCGATAGTGGTGAGTTGGTAAACATCGTTGCCAATGATAAAGCCGCACAGCGACTGTACTGTCTCAGTGATAAAGAAGTTGAGTCATTAGCCACGATGGCAGTAACCATCGAAAAACATTATGGTCATCCGATGGATATCGAATGGGCAAAAGACGGGAACGATCAACAACTCTATATCGTTCAGGCACGACCGGAAACTGTGCAGAGCCGGCAGAAAAATATCATCGAAAAATATACCTTGACAGAACATTCTGCAGCGGTGCTGGCAGAAGGCCGTTCGATCGGTAACCGTATCGGCACAGGGAAAGCACGTTTATTTACCAGCCTGGAAGGTATGGAGAACTTTGCTGAAGGTGATGTTCTACTGACTGATATGACGGACCCTGACTGGGAACCGATAATGAAACGAGCTTCAGCCATCATCACGAATCGCGGTGGGCGAACCTGCCATGCCGCTATCATCGCTCGTGAGTTAGGCGTACCGGCTGTTGTCGGTTGTGGCGATGCTACGCAGACGATAACGGATGGTGAAGCTGTAACCGTGTCCTGTGCTGAAGGGGATGCGGGTTTTGTCTATCGAGGTGAACTGGCATTTGACCATACAAAACAGTCTATCGACGAGATGCCGGAGATAGCCGTCAAGATCATGATGAATGTTGGTAACCCGGATAGAGCGTTCGAATTTTCTCAGCTACCTCATCGAGGTGTTGGTCTGGCGCGACTCGAGTTCATTATCAATAATATGATAGGCATCCATCCCAAAGCTCTGATGAATATCGATAAGGTCGATGCGGATGTTAAACAGATAATAAGTGAAAGGACAGATGCATATGGTGACCCTGTTGCATTTTATATCAGTAAGATCGTAGAAGGGGTTTCCACCATTGCGGCTGCTTATGCGCCTCATCCGGTTATCGTCAGGCTATCTGATTTCAAATCGAATGAATATGCCAACCTGGTCGGTGGTGATGCATTTGAACCCGAAGAAGAAAATCCGATGATCGGATTTCGTGGTGCCTCACGTTATATATCGGACGACTTCCGTGCCTGCTTTGAACTGGAGTGCCGGGCGATGAAATACGTGCGTGAAGATATGGGACTGAGTAATGTCGAGCTCATGATACCGTTTGTCCGCACCGTCGATGAAGCTGAGAGAGTAGTGTCTATCCTCAGAGACAATGGGCTCGAGCGTGGGGTAAATGGACTGCGTTTGATCATGATGTGTGAGTTACCTTCAAATGCGGTGATAGCGGCACAATTCCTGCAACATTTCGATGGTTTTTCCATCGGTTCAAATGATATGACACAGTTGACCCTGGGCCTCGATCGGGATTCTGCTCTGGTAGCTGAAACCTTTGATGAACGAAACCCGGCGGTGCTCGCTATGCTGGAAATGGCGATCACAGCCTGCCAGGCGGAAGGGAAGTATGTCGGCATATGTGGTCAGGGTCCGTCCGATCACCCTGATCTTGCGCAGTGGTTGCTCGATAAAAATATCAGCAGTATCTCCTTAAATCCAGATACCGTGGTCGATACCTGGCTTAGACTGGCAGCTTCAAACTGATCCTGAGCATACATGCTATTTTAGAGTTTAGCCATTAATGCATATGTGGAGAAAACTATGACCATCATGACTCCTGGCACTAAATTTCGAAGAGCCGTCGCTGAAGAGCATCCATTACAGTGCATCGGTGTTATCAATGCGTATCATGCGAAATTAGCAGAAGCCACGGGTTTTAGATCACTTTATGTATCGGGTGGTGGGGTGGCCGCAGGCTCCTGCGGTGTGCCTGATCTAGGCATAACGACATTAGAAGATGTACTCGTCGATGTGCGGCGCATCACCGGTGTTAGCGAACTCCCTGTTCTGGTCGATGTCGATACCGGTTGGGGCGGAGCATTTAATATCGCGCGTACCGTCCGCTCTATGATCAGTGCCGGGGCTGCGGCGATCCATATCGAAGATCAGGTCCAGCAGAAACGGTGCGGTCACCGGCCGAATAAAAATATCGTCTCACAGAGTGAGATGGTCGATCGGATCAAGGCTGCCGTCGATGCCAGAACCGATGAAGATTTTGTCATCATGGCGCGAACCGATGCGCTGGCAGTCGAAGGCCTGGAAGCCGCTATCGACAGAGCACATGCTTGCGTAGAGGCAGGTGCCGATATGATTTTTCCTGAGGCGATAACCGAGCTTTCGATGTACCGTAAATTTGTTGATGCCGTTGGTGTGCCGGTACTCGCCAATATAACCGAGTTTGGCAGTACACCGCTTTTTACCGTAGATGAACTGGCCTCTGTCGATGTCTCACTGGTGTTATATCCACTGTCGGCATTTCGTGCCATGAATGCTGCCGCACTTAATGTCTATCAGGCGATCCGTAACGACGGTACACAGAAAAATGTGCTGGATCAGATGCAGACTCGTACTGATTTATATGACTACCTCGGTTATCACGAATTTGAAAAAAAGCTTGATGAGCTTTATAAAAAATAAGTAACAGGAGGCATGAGGTATGGCTGAAGCTAAACAAATTTTACCGAAGGCTAAAAAATCTGTCGCACTCTCTGGTACCGCCGCCGGCAATACCGCGGTATGTACGGTCGGACGATCGGGCAATGATCTGCATTATCGTGGTTATGATATCGCTGATCTGGCTACGAGCTGTGAATTTGAGGAGGTCGCTTACCTGATAATACACGGTAAATTACCCACGCAGACAGAACTGACCGGTTACAGGGAAAAGCTGAAAAGATTACGCGAACTACCCGATGCGGTTAAGATCACCCTGGAACAGATACCTGCCTCTGCACACCCGATGGACGTGATGCGTACAGGCTGTTCGATGTTAGGTAGCTGTGAACCGGAAATGGCCGATCACAATAGTGCGGATGCGCGTGAAGTCGTCGACCGGCTGATGGCCTGTTTTGCTTCGATACTGCTCTACTGGTATCACTTTAGCAAAAACGGAAAGCGTATTGATCTGGTTACCGATGATGATTCGATCGGTGGTCATTTTCTACATCTGTTGCACGGTGAAGCACCGGGTGAGAGTTGGGTTCGCGCGATGCACACCTCATTGATCCTCTATGCTGAACATGAATTCAACGCTTCGACATTTACCGGGCGTGTTATCGCAGGAACCGGCTCAGATATGTATTCCGCTATCACCGGTGCCATCGGCGCATTACGCGGGCCAAAACATGGTGGTGCCAATGAAGCCTCTTTTGAGATACAGCAACGCTATGATAGCCCGGATGAAGCGGAGGCCGATATCCGAAAGCGCGTCGCCAACAGAGAAATCGTCATCGGTTTCGGACATCCGGTCTATACCATCGGTGATCCGCGCAATGAGATCATCAAGGAAGTCGCCCGTGGCCTCAGTGAAGAAGCCGGTGATATGAAAATGTTTGATGTCGCCGAACGACTCGAATCGGTGATGTGGCATCTTAAAAAAATGTTTCCTAACCTCGACTGGTTCTCGGCGGTCTCTTATCACATGATGGATGTGCCGATGGCATTGTTTACCCCGCTC
>DROB01000457.1 GCA_011321985.1 Gammaproteobacteria bacterium
ATCGACCACAGACTGAATATCGGTGACCCGGCTGATCGCCCGTTCAAATCGTTGGGTATTCCTGACCGTCGTCTGAATATGACTTCAGGCGATTATCTGGCTTACGATGATTATGGTCTTGCTATCCGGATAAGCAACAACCAGGTAAAAGGCTGGTTTTTATATGATGCACAATAACGTATCCCGGAGATTATTCACTACACTATATCATATCGATGTACTTTGACGACACACGGATATTATTTTGCCAGAATCACCCGGATCGACTGTTCGTTCTACTGAGCGTAATCAGGAAAATATCGAGCTAGCCCAAAGAGCAGCCGATAACGAGGTGTCTGCTCGAAAAAAAGTTAATGAACTGATTCGACCCATCATACGATATCAGACCAATCGTTTTTGCAAACGGTTCTGCAAAGAGAACTGTATCTATTTTAAATGTACATTAGACCCTCCTGTCAATGCCTGTTCAGGTGACTCCAGTTTATGTGAGTGGGGTAACGGTAGTTATGCATGGATGCTGGATGACCTCAGCAGTAGCAAGCGGCTCAAAAAGTTCAGAGCAAATAATAATGCGACACTGTTCGATTACTGTTATGTGATCGCAAACTCGATGCCGTTCTATGAACGCTGGAAAGACTGGCGTTTTGGCCGCAAGATTTATGTCCCCCGTTATATCCGTGATTTAGGCAAAACCGCTGTTACTGTTTTTTTTGGTCTCCGCAGTCAACAGAGTTATGAGATGATCAGCCAGTCAACATCGAAATCGGTCGAGGATATACAGGAGCTCAGCCGCAGGATAATCCAGCTACTCACAAAGAAAAACAGGTTACACCTGTTAAATGCTGCACAATCTGTCTCGTTCAGCCATGAGCCTGATGATGGTCAGGCCCGATCCAGCATTGAGGCGGAGACTGCCAGTCATGATGAAGCGATCGATAAGATAGAAGACAGGGCATTATTAACCCGGGCATGGAAACAGTTAAGTCCTGTCGAACAATTCGTGATAGAAGCTCTGGTGATAGACGAACAGGATGCTGAAATCGTTTTAAATACGCTAAAAAAACTCGACCTGAGCATTAAGAAAGGCGTCGATGCCAGTTCGACGGACCGCCAGCAATTATATTATTTCCGTCGCAAGACACTGGCAAAGTTATATGATCTGATGAAACCCTCTGACAGAGGAATAGATAGACGATGATTTTTTCAAATATAATAATATTTACGGTCTCTTTAATATCATGAATCAGAGTGGCGATAATAATGGCGATAATATGGCACAACAACACATCGATAGTGATACCTTGAATCTATATATAAAAACATCGATGTATTCTGCTAGCTGTATGGACGACCAGGTATATCACAGGGTACTGGATCATCTGGCGACATGTGAAGAATGCAGGGGACAGGCATCGGTAATAAGTTTGATACATGATCAGGGTCACGACATCCGGCAATCATCAGAATTAACTGAAGAACAACATCGACTGATAGGTGATTATCTCGATGGTTATTTAACCGCTGAGGAAGAGATTGAAGCGAGAGCTCTCATCGGCGAGCAACCGGCGGCCATGCATACCGCGTTACACTACCAGAGCCATAGCGACGAAATGCGTGCGCATGTAACGGCAGATAATGATACACAAAATGAAACCTCTGTAGCCACAGAACCACTGGAGACATCATCTGAGCAAAAACCTCTCACCTGGATCAGACAGCTATTTGATTTTCAGACACCGATGTTATACACGATGGCGACAACAGCTGTTTTCTTTATAGCAGTTATGATCCTGACACAATTCCCTGGGATGGCGGATCATCGAACGGTCATAGCCCGCTATCAGGATGATGCGACACTCCGGTTTACCGATGAGAGTAAATTGCCCGGTATCGGTTTTTTTACACAATCGACAGATACAGCGATACCCTTCGAAGATATAGATATAGAACTGGTATCAGAGGATTCAATAAAAATAAGCTGGCCAGAAATCGAAGGGGCAGAGCTTTACAAGATACGTATTCAGGTCTTTAATCAGGGGAACAAGGCCTTGCTAAACGAGCAGACGACGCAGGCAAGCCATGCAACATTCAATCTGGCATCAGCACACGATGACAGTGGAAACAAGCGTTATGAATGGGTGTTGTATGGCAATACCGCCGATGAGAGAATGTTTTATGCTTCAGGTGGCTTCGTCATTGCGACTGTCGAAAAAGAGGATACCAGTTGGTAAAATAGACCATGGATAAAATTCAATTCAGAAAAAATTCAACTTTCAGGATGTCTGGTTCGAGGACGGCTGTACTCGGCTTGACATTGCTTTTGTATACTCTGTCCAGCCTTGCCTCAGATAAGCTTCTGGCTGCAGACAGTCGTGGTATCTCGATCCAGAAAAATGATACTGCACCCGCCGCTTCAGTGAGTGATGGCACATACAGAGCATTGATTATCGGGAACGATCAGTATGCAGACAATAAGGGAAAATGGAAATCACTCAATACCGCTGTCACCGATGCAAAAGCGGTCGCCAGGTTGCTGAGCCAACAATACGGTTTCTCCGATGTGCGACTCCTGGAAAATGCTACCCGTCGCGATATCTTGTTCGCACTCGATGAACTGGCTAAAAAATCCCTGAAGAATGATAACGTTTTGATCTATTATGCCGGTCATGGTTTTCTCGACGATGAAACCAATAAAGGCTTCTGGGTGCCGGTCGATGCCGAGGGCAGTGATAACACGACATTCCTGCGCAATTCGACGATAAGAGATGAGGTGTCGGGCATCGCTTCACGCGTCAAACACACCTTGCTCATATCAGATTCCTGCTTCAGTGGCTCGCTGTTAAGAACAGCAACACGAGGGATCCATGAAGCCGATTACACAGAGAAATATTTCGAAAAAGTATCAAATAAAAAAAGTGTACAGATAATGGCGGCAGGTGGTTTCGAATTTGTCGACGATGACTATCGAGACTCAGGCCATTCACCTTTCACCTATTTTTTATTGAATGAACTTGATACCAATAATACACCGATGTTCACTGTCAGCCAGCTCTCCGGCAATGTAGAAAGAGCAGTAGCCAACAATGTCGACCAGGTGCCTGAAAGCGGTGTATTACAGGGTGCAGGTGATGAACTGGGTGAATTTATCTTTATAAAACTCGATGTAGCGGTAGAAGGTGTGGATATCGATAAAGTAAAAGTCAAGGTTAATCTGGTCCCGGCTGAATCCACATCAGGAAAAACCAGAAAGATAATCCCGGAAAAAACCAAGGTCGTCCCCATCCCAAC
>DROB01000458.1 GCA_011321985.1 Gammaproteobacteria bacterium
GATGCTATCTGCGATGGTGAAGATGTACTAATTGGCAGCATCATGGAACATATCGAACAGGCGGGTGTACATTCGGGTGACTCGGCCTGTTCTTTGCCTCCGTACTCCCTGTCTGTTGAAGTGCAGGACCAGTTGCGAGAGCAAACGCGTCAGCTGGCATTAAAGCTGGGTGTTGTGGGTTTGATGAATATTCAATTTGCCATTCAGTTTGTCGAAGGGGTATCGACAATCTATCTACTGGAAGTGAATCCACGCGCTTCACGCACCGTGCCGTTCGTGTCCAAAGCAACCGGTGTACCACTGGCAAAAATTGCTGCACGCTGTATGGCGGGTAAATCATTGAAAGCACAGGGTATGACAAAAGAAGTGGTGCCGAAAACATTTGCGGTGAAAGAGTCGGTCTTCCCGTTCGTTAAATTTCCCGGTGTCGATCCATTGCTGGGGCCGGAAATGAAATCCACCGGTGAAGTCATGGGTGTGGGTGAGACGTTTGGCATGGCATTCGCGAAAGCGCAGCTGGGTGCGGGTGTGGACCTGCCGACCAGGGGACGTGTTTTTGTCAGTGTACGCGAACGAGACCGTGAGCATGCGGTTTCTCTGGGACGAGAACTGATCACTAAAGGATTTGATCTGGTGGCGACCCGGGGCACCAGCAGTGCCTTACAGGCTGCCGGAGTCGATTGCAAGCTGGTGAACAAAGTATATGAAGGTCGACCTCATATCGTCGATATGATCAAGAATGGTGATATCGCTTTAATCATCAATACGACTGAAGGCAAAAAAGCGATCCAGGATTCTTACACCATCCGTGCCTCAGCATTGCAGCATAAGGTGAGTTACACTACCACTATCGCCGGAGCCAATGCCACGGTCCGAGCACTGGACTATCTGAAAGTGAATACGGCGACACGGTTACAGCACCTGCACGATGAAATACATAAAAATACGCAGCAAGAAGAGGCAATAGTGTGAATAAAGTACCCATCACCGTACGCGGTGCAAAAAATTTACAGGACGAATTGTTTCAGCTTAAAAGTGTTGATCGCCCCAAAGTTATCGAAGATATCGCCACTGCGCGTGAACACGGTGATCTGAAAGAGAATGCGGAATACCATGCTGCACGAGAGCAACAGGGTTTTATAGAAGGCCGTATCAAAGACATCGAAGGCAAGCTCGGTAATGCCACGATTATCGATGTCACCACTGTCAATGCCAATGGCAAGGTCGTATTCGGAGCAACGGTTGATGTTGCAGATGAGGAGACAGGTGATGAGCTGACATACCAGATCGTGGGTGAAGACGAAGCGGATATCAAGAATAATATGATCTCGGTAGGTTCTCCCATAGCAAGAGCGTTGATCGGTAAGGAAGAAGGTGATGTCGCAGAAGTGCAGACACCAGGCGGGCTGCGCTCACTGGAAATCGTCGAGATTAAATATATTTAAAAACGTTTTTTATCACGAAGGGCTCAAAAGGCGAAAAATAAACAAAGCTGTAATTTAAAAAACCTGCCTCTTACAGGGGTATCTGGATGATAGCCTGGCTGAAAAACTAATCAAGGGAGCTGAAAATTGGTTAAGTTTTTCTTTGAGCTTCTTGAGTCCTTCGCGGCAAAATATTTTTATCTGGAAATTTCTTAATGTCATTGTCAAAAAAACAAATCAAATTCCTGCGTGCTAAATGTCATGCTTTAAAAGCAGTCATCATGATGGGGCAGAAAGGTCTGACCGACGAAGTTCTCAACGAACTGGAGATCGCGCTAACTCACCACGAACTGGTTAAGATAAAACTTTCTGTCGATGACCGGGAAGTGCGCAAGCAGATGATCGCTGAAATATGCGAAAAAAGCCAGTCTGAAGAGGTGCAGTCGATCGGTAAGACGTTATCTGTCTATCGAGTGAATCCAGATAGAGCCATTATCGAACTACCGTCGAAGTAGCATCTCGTTCCCGTGCAGAACATGGCAACGAGAATATTGATTTCCCTGTAACTTTTATTTCATGGCCAAAAGCAAAAGCAGCAAAACCTGGTTAAAAGAGCACTTCGATGATGAATATGTCCGTCGCTCGCAACAGGATGGTTATCGCTCTCGCGCTATCTACAAACTTATCGAAATCGATCAGAAAGATCGCCTGATAAAACCCGGTATGAGCGTCATAGATCTGGGTGCTGCACCGGGTGGCTGGTCTGAATACTGTGTCAAAAAGCTGGGCAAAAAAGGTACGATTGTGGCACTGGATATCCTGCCGATGGATCCCATCGATAAGGTGGTAATAATTCAGGGCGATTTTCGTGAAGAGGCAGTTTTCGATGAATTGATGCGTGTTATGAACAATAATAAGGCGGACCTTGTAATTTCTGATATGGCCCCCAATATAACAGGCATGGAGTCTGTCGATATGCCCAGGGCATACTACCTGTGTGAGTTAGCACTGGATCTGGCCAGGCAGGCACTTAACCCGGGTGGCGGCCTTCTGGTGAAACTTTTTCAGGGAGACGGTTTCGAAGCCTACAACAAGGAATTAAGAGCCAGTTTTACCAAAGTTACCATGCGTAAACCAAAAGCCTCGCGAGCACGGAGCCGTGAGGTTTATGCACTGGCTACCGGTTTTAAGGGTTGAGGGTGGATTCTGTGGTTTATATTGCCGGAAACAGCAAGGTTTTATCCTGTTCCGCATCGCCCATCTTTCTGGCAACTGACCCTAAAGTGGTGTAAGTTAACTTTATAATCTTTTATTCGCAGAGAAGCGGATGTTTTCCGGAGTGATCAATTGAACGATCTAGCAAAAAATCTTGTTTTATGGGCAGTTATTGCCGTGGTCTTACTGTCTGTTTTCAGTAATTTTAGTAAGCAGTCGGGCAGTACCCAGACATTGCCTTATTCGGCCTATATCGAAATGATCAAATCGGGTCAGGTCTCTCAGGTGACGCTCGAAGGCCGCGATATTACCGGTAAGACCAATACTGGCAGCGTCTTTAAGACTTACAGTCCTGAGACGGACAATACCGCGATGATTGGTACGCTACTGGATAATAAAGTAGAGATCACCGCAGCGGCACCGGAAGGTCAGTCATTATTGATGACCATCTTTATCTCCTGGTTCCCCTTCCTGTTATTGATCGGTATCTGGATATTCTTCATGCGTCAGATGCAGGGCGGCGGTGGTGGTCGTGGTGCCATGTCGTTCGGTAAGAGTAAGGCTCGTATGCTGGGTGAAGACGAGATCAGTGTTACATTCAAAGATGTGGCGGGTGCGGAAGAGGCCAAAGAAGAAGTCGCTGAGCTGGTCGATTTCCTGAAAGATCCCAGCAAATTCCAGAAGTTGGGAGGTAAAATTCCCAGCGGTGTGCTGATGGTAGGTTCACCGGGTACCGGTAAGACCCTGTTGGCGAGAGCGATTGCTGGTGAGGCTAAGGTCCCGTTTTTCACTATATCAGGTTCAGATTTTGTAGAGATGTTTGTCGGTGTCGGTGCCTCACGGGGACGAGATATGTTCGAAACGGCGAAAAAACATTCGCCATGCATCATCTTCATCGACGAGATCGATGCGGTGGGTCGCCACCGTGGTGCAGGAGTGGGTGGGGGTCATGACGAACGCGAGCAAACATTAAATCAGTTATTAGTCGAGATGGACGGTTTTGAAGGTAATGAAGGCGTTATCGTGATTGCTGCGACCAACCGTCCCGATGTACTGGATCCTGCTCTGTTAAGACCGGGGCGTTTCGACCGCCAGGTCGTGGTACCGCTGCCTGATATCCGTGGTCGCGAACAGATCCTCAAAGTACATATCCGTAAAGTACCTGAAGCGGGGGATGTGAAACCATCGATTATCGCACGAGGTACACCAGGGTTCTCGGGTGCTGACCTGGCAAATCTGGTCAATGAGGCAGCGTTGTTTGCTGCGCGAGAAAATAGCAAAGATGTGAATATGTCACATTTCGAACGTGCCAAAGACAAAATCATGATGGGTGCTGAACGGCGCACCATGGTGATGTCAGAGAAAGAGAAAAAGCTGACGGCTTATCATGAGGCTGGTCATGCCATAGTGGGTCGTCTTGTCCCTGAACATGATCCCGTCTATAAGGTGAGCATTATCCCGCGTGGCAGGGCATTGGGTGTCACCATGTTTTTGCCTGAAGAAGATCGATACAGTCACAGTAAAAAATTCCTGGAAAGTCAGATTTCCAGCCTGTTTGGTGGCCGTATCGCCGAAGAATTAATCTATGGTAAAGACAGTGTGACCACGGGTGCTTCCAACGACATCGAACGAGCGACTGACATCGCACGTAATATGGTGACCAAGTGGGGCTTGTCTGATCGTCTGGGACCGTTGACTTATTCCGAAGATGAGGGCGAAGTTTTTCTCGGACGTTCGGTTACTCAGCACAAGAATATGGGTGATGATACGGCACGTATTATCGATGAAGAGATCCGTGATCTGATCGATCGCAACTACCAACGTGCTGAGACATTATTAAAAGAGAACAGCGAAGTGCTGCATAATATGACGGACGCACTGATGAAGTATGAAACCATCGATGCGGATCAGATCGATGCGTTGATGGAAGGCCGAACTGTTCCTCCGCCCAAAGACTGGATAGACATGGATGACGATGATAGCAGTGGCGATGCCAGTAGTTCGGCTTCAGATAAGAAGGGAAAAAAGGACGCTGGTGATAGCACCATCGGTGGTCCCGCTGGACAGCACTAACAGGTCGTAGCTCGCCTGTGAGCAGAGCTGTTAAAGGTAAAAGTGTTTTAGCCACAAATAAAGGGCCAGAGTGCGCAAGGCAAATTTTTTCATTCACATGGTATGTATGGTGCTCCGTGTGGCTAGAACCTGCGGTGCTGAATCGAATGACTGAAGATAGAATACTTTTTTTTACTTTTTCGTGGTCTTCATAACCGGTTGTCTTTTCGCTTTCTTTACGTGCAACAAATCCTGAACAAAATCCGCTCGAACCATTGGGCCGTCATGGGTATTTTGAATGTTACGCCCGATTCGTTCTCCGATGGTGGCCAATTCAATCATCTCGATGACGCCCTGAAGCATGCGCTGCAAATGCAGCAGCAAGGTGCTGATATCATCGATATCGGGGGCGAATCTACGCGTCCGGGTGCCAGACCCGTGTCGCTGGATGCAGAGCTGGAGCGTGTTGTTCCCGTTATCGAAAAAATCCGGGAATATTCCAGTATCGCTATTTCCATCGATACCAGTAAGCCACAGGTGATGCAGTCAGCTATTGAAGCGGGTGCTGATATGGTTAATGATGTCAATGCCTTGCATGCAGAAGGGGCGATCGATGTCTGTGCAAAACACCAGATACCCGTGTGTTTGATGCATAAACAGGGGGATACGCAAACCATGCAGGTCAACCCGTTGTATGATGATATCGTGAGTGAAATCAGGCAGTATTTGGTCGCGAGGACTGCGGAGTGCATCGCCGCGGGCATCGACAGTAAAAATATAATGCTTGATCCGGGCTTTGGTTTTGGCAAAACGCTGGAAAATAATCTATCTTTATTGAAGGCGATGCAGCAGTTCTGCAATCTGGGACACCCGATATTGGTAGGTATGTCCAGAAAGAGTATGTTTGGGGCGTTGCTTGATCGTGCGGTGGAAGACAGGCTGGTAGCCAGTACATCGGCCGTGATCATCGCCTATCAGAGAGGTGCGCGTTTTTTTCGAGTGCATGATGTGGCTGAAACCTGTGATGCGCTCAAGTTGTGCGCTGCAGTGGAAGCAGCACCTGACCTGACATAAAAATAGAAGAGCAGCCTTCAGGGTATAGAGTTATGACAAAAAAATATTTTGGTACAGACGGTATTCGAGGCAAGGTGGGTACAGGTCTGATGAGTCCGGAAAAAGTGCTCAAGTTGGGCTGGGCTGTCGGTAGAGTGCTGGCTTCACATGAAAATGATAATGGTCAGGTCAACCGTGTGGTTATCGGTAAAGATACACGCATATCCGGATATATGTTCGAATCCGCGCTGGAGGCGGGGTTGTCGGCGGCCGGTGTAGATATCGAATTGCTAGGCCCTATGCCGACCCCCGGGATCGCTTACCTGACACGAACCTTACGCGCCTCAGCAGGTATCGTGATCAGTGCATCTCATAATCCTTATTTTGATAACGGACTTAAATTCTTCTCACCCCAGGGTGAAAAACTTGATGATGAAATAGAACATGCCATCGAGGCGATGTATGAGGCGGATATGGAGATTGTGGATTCAGCATTCCTGGGCAGGGCGAACCGTGTGGTCGATTCGCATGGCCGATATGTCGAGGCCTGTAAAGCGACGATCCCGCTGAATGTACGTTTTAACGGGTTGAAGGTTGTACTCGATTGTTCAAACGGGGCAACGTATGATATCGCACCCAAAGTATTCACCGAGTTAGGTGCCAGTGTTATATCGATTGGCGATAATCCGGATGGTTTAAATATCAACCTCGACTGTGGTTCGACACATCCGGAACAATTAGTCGACCGTGTCAGAGTTGAAAAGGCTGATCTGGGTATCGCTTTCGATGGTGATGGTGACCGTGTTTTGATGGTGGACCACAAAGGTGAAGTGATCGATGGTGATGAACTGCTCTATATCATCGCTCGTTCCCGTCTGAGTGATGGCGAAGATATCGGTGGTGTGGTGGGTACATTGATGTCTAATCTGGGCATGGAAATAGCGGTGAAAGAGCTGGGGATAGGATTCGCTCGCAGTAATGTAGGTGACCGATATGTACTGGAAACCATGAATGAAAATGGCTGGACGCTGGGCGGTGAGTCATCCGGTCACATAATCTGTCTGGATCGGACGACTACCGGTGATGGCATTGTTTCTGCACTGCAGGTGCTGGCCTATCTGGCAAAAGAGAAGATGACTCTGCATGAAGCTAAATCAGGTATGAACAAGTTTCCTCAACTGATGATCAACGTACCGTTATCGGGACACGCCGATCCGATGCAGAGCCCGGTCGTTCAACAGTCTGTCGAGCAGGCTGAAAAGAAACTCAATGACCGTGGTCGTGTATTGTTGAGACCATCGGGTACTGAACCATTGATCCGCGTTATGGTTGAAGGTGAAGATGAATCTCTGGTCTCACAACTGGCGAATGATATCGCGGCACAGGTCCAGCAGGCTGCGCAGGCGGCTTGATTAGCAGCCTGATAAACAGCCTGACAATGTGGATTGTCGTCCCGGTTCAGGGCTGCAAAGCGGATATTTCTGATGGTTAATTATCAGAAATAAATATCGATCCGGTCGCTATGCTAACCAGTAATATCTATCGTGAGATAAGAAAACTCTATCAGTTGAACTCATAAGTCCTTGATAAAATAATAAAACACGCGATCGCTGTGTTTTCTACGGATTTCCTCCAATAAATTGCCTTTATTATCATTGATTTATTCAGTGTTGACAGGTATCCTTCACACCCTTTAAAAATACATAGAACAGACAGGCGGAGAATATAATGCGTCAGGTGATGGTAGCTGGCAACTGGAAAATGAACGGTTCCAGTGAATCGGTCAAAGAATTGATAGCTGGTATCAAACAGGGCATGGATTCTGCCCCTGATACAGAGATAGTCGTGTGTCCACCTGCTGTGTATATTCCCCGGGTTTCTGGTGCGGTTGATGGTACCAGTATCAAAGTCGGTTCGCAGAATATCTGTGATGAAGACAAAGGGGCATTTACCGGTGAAATTTCAGGTGATATGCTGAAAGATGTCGGTTGTGAATATGCCATTATCGGTCACTCTGAGCGTCGCGCGCTTTACGGTGAAAGTGATGAATTAGTCGCAAGACGTTTTGCTGCTGCCCGCCGCAATGGGATTAAACCTGTTTTTTGCATCGGTGAAACCCTGGAAGAGCGTGAAGCAGGTGTGACCAATGATGTCTGCGCCCGCCAGATCGATGCGGTCATTGCTCTGGAAGGTGTCGAGGCACTGGCCGATGGTGTTATCGCTTATGAACCGGTATGGGCTATCGGTACAGGTAAGGTGGCAACACCGGAACAGGCGCAGGAGGCTCATGCCTTTATACGCGGTAAGATCGCGGCATTGAATGCGGATGTAGCGGAAGGTTTGCGCATCCTCTACGGCGGAAGCATGAATCCTGGCAACGCAAAAGATCTGATCGGCCAGGCAGATATAGACGGTGGCCTGATCGGTGGCGCGTCGTTGAAAGCGGAAGATTTTCTGGCTATCTGCCAGGCAGGTAGTTAGGCCGAGAGCTGGCCTGAGTGACCAGTTTTTTTAGTTAGTCATAGTTAAAAGAGACCATTTTAGTGGATATTATTCTTCTCGTATTACATGTTGTTTTATCACTGGGTATCATTACGCTGGTGTTATTGCAAAAAGGGGCTGGTGCTTCTGCAGGCGCAGCTTTTGGTGGTGGCGGTGGTGCCGGTAGTGTATTTGGCGCATCTGGTTCTGCTAACTTTTTGAGCAAGGCGACGGCACTTTTCGCTATCGGTTTTTTCCTGAATAGTCTGGTTCTGGCTTACCTTGCAGCAAATCGAGATGTCCAGACAGACAGCGTGATCGACGCTCTTGTCGAACCACCGGCAACAGAACTGTCTGTCCCGGCGCCGGAAGGCGATGTGACAGAGATCCCGGTGGCTGACATACCTGCGGCAGCTGACGATGAGACCCCTGCAATAGATACGTCCTCAGAAACGGATGTACCACCGCCAGCGGGTGACTAGTCAACCGTTTTCAGTCCTGGTAACAGGTTAAGGCCGATGTGGTGGAATTGGTAGACACGCTATCTTGAGGGGGTAGTGGCGAGAGCTGTGCCGGTTCGACTCCGGCCATCGGCACCAAATTGAACAACGTTGCAGGAAGTGGCGTATAACTAAAAAATCAAGTGCGGGATGCACCGGTTTTATAACCTGAGAAACTCCGATACTCAGTGCTTATAATATTAAAAAGGGTACTAATCCTATGCTCGAAAACTATTTGCCAGTTTTAATCTTTCTTGCCATAGGTATGATGGTCGGTATCGGTGCCATGTTTATTGGTGGTTTCGTACTGGCACCTTCCAGGCCTGACGACGCAAAAAACTCACCGTTCGAATGCGGTTTTGAAGCATTCGAAGATGCGCGCATGAAGTTCGATGTGCGTTATTATCTGGTGGCTATCCTGTTTATCATCTTCGATCTCGAGATCGCGTTTCTCTTCCCCTGGGCGGTGGTGCTCGACAAGATCGGTCTGTTCGGCATCCTCGCGATGGGGATCTTCCTCGGTATCCTGGTGATCGGTTTCATCTACGAATGGAAAAAAGGAGCGCTGGAATGGGAGTAGAAGGTGTTTTAGATAAAGGCTTTGTTACCACCTCAGCCGACAAGCTGATCAACTGGGCGCGCACCGGTTCGATGTGGCCGATGACATTTGGCCTGGCCTGTTGTGCTGTAGAGATGATGCAGGCAGGCGCCTCACGTTATGACCTCGATCGTTTCGGTATGTTATTTCGGCCTAGTCCCCGACAGTCCGATGTGATGATCGTTGCTGGCACCCTGTGTAACAAGATGGCTCCCGCACTACGAAAAGTGTATGACCAGATGGCGGAACCACGCTGGGTTATATCCATGGGATCCTGTGCCAATGGAGGGGGGTATTATCACTATTCCTATTCCGTGGTACGTGGTTGTGATCGTATCGTGCCGGTCGATATCTATGTACCGGGCTGCCCGCCGACGGCAGAAGCGCTGTTATATGGCATCCTGCAGCTACAGAACAAGATCCGTCGCACCAACACTATCGCCAGACAGCCTGTAGAAGGCGATCCTGGTTATAGCCGCCCCGTCAGCTTTACTGATGTTACAAGTACCTAGGGTGGCCGCATGAACGTTCAAGAGTTATCACAGGCACTCACCCGCACCTTTGCGTCACAGCTGCAATCCAGTATCGTGGTGCAGAATGAAGTGTTCGGCGAAGTGACCATCGAAGTCTTACCGAAAGATGCCCTGTCTGTTTTTGAAAAATTACGTGATGATGAGACGCTGAAATTCGAACAGCTGATCGATGTCTGTGGTGTGGATTATTCTGAATACGGTCGCAGCGAGTGGGCGACCGAAGAGACCTCTTCAACCGGTTTCAGTCGAGGCGTGGAGGCTGCGACCGGTGCGCGTCTGCGCTTCGGTGATGATATCGATGCGACCGATTCTGGCCGTCCCCGTTTCGCATCGGTGTATCACCTGTTATCGGTGACCCATAATCATCGTCTGCGGGTGCGTGTCTATTGTGAAGACGATGCTATGCCTGTGGTACCTTCTGTCATCGAGCTGTGGCCATCAGCCAACTGGTTCGAGCGTGAAGCGTTCGATCTGTTTGGCATCATCTATGAAGGCCATCCAGATCTGCGGCGTATCCTCACCGATTACGGTTTTGTCGGGCATCCGTTCAGAAAAGATTTCCCGCTGGTGGGTCACGTCGAAATGAAATATGACGAACAACAGAAACGTGTGGTCTATCAACCGGTGAGTATCGAGCCGCGTGTACTGGTACCGCGCGTGATACGTGACGATGGTCGTTTTGATGGTGGTGCAACGTCTGTAGAGAAGGGGAGTACAGATGCCTGAGATTCGTAACTATACCCTTAACTTCGGGCCGCAACATCCGGCCGCGCACGGCGTATTACGGCTGGTGCTGGAGATGGATGGTGAGGTCATCGAACGTGCCGATCCGCACGTCGGTCTGTTGCACCGTGCTACCGAAAAACTGGCTGAATCCAAACCCTATAACCAGAGCATCGGTTATATGGACAGGCTCGATTATGTATCCATGATGTGTAATGAGCATGGTTACGTGATGGCGATGGAAAACCTGATGAACATCTCAGTGCCCGAGCGTGCGCAATATATCCGCGTCATGTTCGATGAGATTACCCGTATCCTGAATCACCTGTTATGGATCGGTGCACATGCACTCGATGTCGGTGCCATGACCATGTTCCTCTATGCCTTCCGTGAGCGTGAAGATCTGATGGATGCCTATGAAGCCGTTTCCGGCGCACGCCTGCACGCGACCTACTACCGTCCTGGCGGTGTCGCACGAGATCTGCCAGACACCATGCCGCAGTACAAAAAATCCAGATGGCACAGCCAGCGCGAAGTCAATAAATTAAATGAAAACCGTGAAGGCTCACTGCTCGATTTTCTGCAAGATTTTACCGACCGTTTTCCGACTTATGTTGATGAATATGAGACCCTGTTGACCGATAACCGCATCTGGAAACAGCGTACGGTGGATATCGGTATCGTATCACCTGAACGTGCCAAAGCCCTCGGTTTTACCGGACCGATGATCCGGGGTTCGGGTATCCCATGGGATCTGCGCAAGAAACAGCCCTACGAAGTCTACGACCGTATGGATTTTGATATCCCTGTTGGCACCAATGGCGATTGTTACGACCGTTATCTGGTGCGTATCCAGGAGATGCGAGAATCGAATCGTATAATCCGGCAGTGCATCGACTGGTTACGTGAAAATGACGGCATCATCCTTACCGAAAATCACAAGATCGCGCCACCCAGACGTGAAGAGATGAAAGCGGATATGGAATCGTTGATCCATCACTTCAAATTATTCACCGAAGGTTTCTGTTTGCCTGAAGGCGAAGCTTATGCGGCGGTCGAACACCCTAAAGGTGAGTTCGGTTGTTACCTGGTTTCTGACGGTGCCAATAAACCGTATCGTTTAAAAATTCGTGCGCCGGGTTTTGTTCATCTGTCCGCTCTCGATGAGATGGTCAGTGGGCATATGCTGGCGGATGTGGTGGCGATAATCGGAACCCAGGATATCGTATTTGGTGAGGTTGACCGCTGATGACTGATGCAGCCCAAAAAGAAGTAAACCAGAAAGTAGTAAGCCTGAAAAAAGAAGCCGTCGAGCTTTCGGCGCATGCTCGAGAAGAGATCGATGCGTTGCTGGGTCATTTTCCGGCAGACCAGAAAAAATCTGCTCTGTTAGGTGCACTCAATGTCGTGCAGCATGAAAATAAAGGCTTCCTGACAGAAGAATTAATGGAAGCAGTCGCCGATTATCTTGCATTGGCAAAGATCGAAGTGTATGAAGTGGCCAGTTTTTATTCCATGTATGAACTGAAACCGGTGGCACGTAATAACGTTGCGATCTGTACCAATATCTGTTGCATGTTGATGGGTTCGCAGAGCATCGTCGATCATGTCGAGAAAAAATTAGATATTAAGATCGGTGAGAGCACCGACGATGGTCGTATCTATCTCAAGAAAGAAGAAGAATGTCTTGCCGCCTGTGCCGGTGGGCCGATGATGCAGGTGAATCATGTTTATTATGAGAATCTTACCCCTGAAAAAGTGGATGAGATCCTGGATGCTCTGGAGTAATCGCTGGTATGTCAGGTAATAAAATAAAACCCGAAGTGACTAGACCAGAACTTAATACCCGCAACGAGCAGGTGTGTTTTGCTACACTGCAGTTCGAAGGTGAGTCGTGGTCGTATGAGAACTACCTGAAAACCGGGGGGTATCAGGCGTGGCGAAAAATTCTTGAAGAAAAAATTTCACCGGAAGATGTCGTCGAAGAGATCAAAAAATCCGGCCTGCGTGGTCGTGGTGGCGCCGGTTTCCCTACTGGTCTGAAATGGAGCTTCATGCCGCGTACCGCACCGATACAGAAATATCTGGTATGTAATTCAGACGAGTCCGAACCGGGCACCTGTAAAGATCGGGAGATATTACGTTATAACCCGCATGCCCTGGTCGAAGGCATGGCGATCGGTTGTTACGCCATGGGTGCGACGCACGGTTATAACTATATGCGCGGCGAATTTATGGATGAGCCTGCCATTCATTTTAAACAGGCACTGGCCGAGGCTTACGAGAACGGCCTGTTAGGTGAAAATATTCTGGGCAGCGATGTCTGTATCGATCTACATGCTTCACTAGGTGCAGGTGCTTATATCTGTGGCGAAGAGACGGCTTTACTGAATTCACTGGAAGGGAAACGCGGGCTGCCACGTTTCAAACCACCGTTCCCGGCCAATTTCGGTCTGTACGGTAAACCGACGACCATCAATAATACCGAGACCCTGTCATCGGTACCTGCGATCATGCGTAATGGCGGCGAATGGTTTCAGGATCTGGGTATCCCTAACAGTGGCGGCGTTAAACTGTTTTCAGTTTCCGGTCATGTTAATAATCCGGGAAATTTCGAGATTCCGATGGGTACGTCTTTTGCCGAGCTGTTAGAAATGGCTGGCGGTGTGAAGGGCGGACGCAGATTAAAAGCCGTTATTCCCGGTGGCTCGTCTGTACCGGTTGTTCCGGGTGACATCATGATGAAAGCGAACATGGATTATGATTCCATCGTCGAAGCCGGTTCTATGTTAGGTTCCGGTGCGGTCATCGTGATGGATGAAACCACCGACATGGTGCTGGCCCTGCAGCGCATCTCTCAGTTTTATTTTTCAGAGTCCTGTGGCCAGTGCACCCCCTGCCGTGAAGGTACCGGCTGGTTGTATCGTATGCTGACACGCATCGTCGAAGGCAAAGGCACTATGGTTGACCTCGATAAACTCGATGATGTTGCCAGCAAGATCGAAGGCAGAACGATCTGTGCCCTGGGTGATGCAGCGGCGATGCCGGTGCGTAGTTTCCTCAAGCATTACAGGAATGAATTTGAATATTACGTTGAACATAAACACAGCATGGTGAAGGCAGCATAATGTCAGACGCTACTGAAGACATGGTAACGATTACTGTCGATGGACAGGAAGTGCAGGCAGCCAAAGGCGCGATGTTGATCGAAGTGACCGATGCGCATGATATCAAGGTGCCGCGTTTCTGTTATCACAAAAAACTGGCGGTTGCTGCTAACTGTCGCATGTGCCTGGTCGAAGTTGAAAAGGCCCCCAAACCATTGCCTGCCTGTGCCACACCGGTGATGGATGGCATGGTCGTGCATACCCATTCGGCGTGCGCCAGAGATGCACAGAAGTCTGTGATGGAATTTTTGCTGATCAATCATCCACTGGATTGTCCGATCTGCGATCAGGGGGGCGAGTGTGAACTTCAGGATGTGGCTGTCGGTTATGGCCAGTCCGTGTCGGAATACACGGAGACCAAACGGGTAGTGTTCGACAAAGATGTCGGGCCTTTGATCGCCACCGAATTAACTCGCTGTATCCATTGTACCCGTTGTGTCCGTTTTGGGCGTGAGATCGCCGGTATCCGTGAGCTGGGTATGACCGGACGTGGTGAACATGCATTGATTTCGACGTTTGTCGATGAAAGCATCAATTCAGAGATATCGGGTAACGCCGTCGATGTCTGCCCGGTCGGTGCATTAACCGCAAAACCTTCCCGTTTCAAGGGGCGTGCATGGGAGATGATCGAACATCAGACCATCGCACCCCATGATTGCATCGGTTCGAACCTGTACGTCCATACCTTACGAGGTGAGGTGGTGCGTGTCGTGCCACGTGAGAATGAAGCCATCAATGAAGTCTGGATCTCGGATCGTGATCGCTTCAGCTACGAGGGTATCGACAGTGAAGATCGTCTGACCACGCCGATGATCAAACGTGATGGCCAATGGCAGGCCGCAAACTGGGATGAAGCACTGCAACTGGTCGCTGACAAATTCAAGGCAGTGGCAGATATCAAAGTGCAACAGGCTGAGGTAGAAGCAGAAGCAGCCTTGGCCGACTCTGAGGCCGGCACTGATGCTGAAGAAACAAAAACTGAAGATGGTGTTGATACTGAGGCTGAAGCAGTGGCGTCCGTAAACACAGAGACCGCTGCACTGGTTTCTGTAAATTCGACCCTGGAAGAGTTGTATCTGACGCAGAAATTTATGCGTGTTCTAGGGAGCGGAAGCATCGATCATCGTCTGCGCCAGTCTGATTTTTCGGATCAGCACGCAGCACCGGTTATGCCGTGGTTAGGTCAGGACATCGAACAACTGGAAAAACTGGGGGCTGCATTACTGGTAGGTTCCAATGTCCGCAAAGAACAACCTATCGCCAACCTGCGTTTGCGTAAGGCGGTGGTGAATCATGCAGCGAAGATTTCTTTCATCAATCCACGCCGGTATACCTTCAATTTCGATGTCGCAAATAATATCTCTGTGGCACAACAAAATATGGTGGCAGAGTTAGCATCTGTTGCTGCCGCAGCCTATGAACTGAGTGGTGGAACGATTCCGCCGAGTTTATCGGATACTGTGAAGGCGGCAGAGGTCGATGAGACACACAAAGCGATCGCGCGACAGTTGAGTGATGCAGAGTCTGCGACCGTACTGCTTGGCAATATAGCCAGCATGCATCCGCAGTTCTCCGCGTTACGTACACTGGCTCAGGCGATCGCAAAAGAAACAGGTAGTCGTTTCGGGTATCTGACGGATGGCTGTAATGCTGCGGGTGCATGGTTGGCGGGGGCGGTTCCACATCGTGGTGCTGGCGGCTCGACCGAAGAAGTTGTTACTGGTAAAAACCTTGCCGATATCAACCAGGAAAAACTGGCTGCCTGTCTGTTGCTAAATATAGAGCCTGACACTGATGTAGCTGATGCGAATGCATTAATGACAACGTTACAGGAAGCCGATTTTGTCGTTTCGATTTCAGCTTATAATTCCGCATCTGTGAAAAAGGTAGCCGATGTGATGTTGCCGGCTGCCAACTTCATGGAGACTTCGGGTACCTATGTTAATGCGGAAGGTTTCTGGCAGAGCTTCAAAGCTGTGGTCGAGTCCAGGGGCAGCGCACGGCCCGCATGGAAGATTTTACGTGTACTCGGTAACCTGACCGGTGCAGACGGTTTTGAGCATATGTCTTCACAGGAAGTGAAAGCAGAGCTGCGTTCACATTGCGAATCTATCGAATTATCGAATGAACTGGACGATCCCGCTGCGGTAAAAGCTGACACCCCAGCCGGTATGTATCGTTCGTCGGATGTCCCGATGTATGCGGCAGATGCTATCGTTCGTCGCGCTACTTCATTACAGAAAACGGTCGATGCGCAGACGATGTGTATCCGACTGAACAGCGCAGAGGCTGATCGCCTGAATGTGGTTGCGGCTTCGAGCGTCACCGTGAAGCAGGGTGATAACAGTGCTTCGTTAACGCTGGTCATCGACGACACTATCCCCGATGCAACAGCGTGGATTCCGATGGCTGTGGAAGGTATTGATAGACTGGGTGCACCGTTTGCTGAGGTGACGATCGAGGGCGCAGGCGCATGAACGATATGATCGATGACTTAATCGTGACAGCTCTTGAAGTGTGGGACTGGTTCCCTGCTGATATTCAGACCCTGTTGCTGATCCTGGGCAAGATCATACTGATCCTGATCCCGCTGCTGCTCTGTGTGGCCTACATCACCTACGCCGAACGCAAGATCATCGGTTATATGCAGATCCGCATCGGGCCGAACCGTGTCGGTTTCCGTGGTTGGTTGCAGCCCATCGCAGATGCGATGAAGCTGTTGTTCAAGGAAGTCATCATACCGACAAAGTCAGATAAATATTTATTTTTGATGGCACCTGTTCTGTCTATCATGCCAGCACTGGCTGCATGGGCGGTTATCCCGTTCGATCGAGGCATGGTATTGACCGATGTGAATGCTGGTCTACTTTATGTTTTAGCATTGACCTCAATCGGCGTGTACGGTGTCATCATTGCCGGTTGGGCATCGAACTCTAAATACGCTATTTTGAGTTCGCTACGTGTCGGTGCGCAGATCGTCGCCTATGAGATCGCCATGGGGTTTGCACTGGTCGGAGTGTTGATGGCGAGCGGTAGTCTGAATTTTGGAGATATCGTCGAAGGGCAGGCAGGAGGGATTTCGA
>DROB01000459.1 GCA_011321985.1 Gammaproteobacteria bacterium
GAATTCTTTCACCACGAAGGTCACAGGTGATACGGAGGGAGACCTGATAATATTCTTGTGCGTAGCACAAAAAATAAAATCTCTATGACCTCTGTGGTGAGAAATTTTTATCTTTCTAACCAAATATACTATCGATTGAATGATCCAGTGTACTGCGAATATCGGCATCATCGGTAATCGGGCGTACCAGTGCCATACGGCAGGCGGCTTTGGCTTCAATGCCGCGGCTCATCAAGGTTGCAGCGTATACCAGCAGGCGTGTTGAGATACCTTCGTCCAGTCCATGGCCTTTCAGGTTGCGAGCAGTATGTGCAATCTTTACCAGTTTAGCTGCTGTCTCAGCATCGGTACCGGCTTCTTTTTCGACGATACCCGCTTCTGTTTTAGTGTCAGGGTAATCAAAGTCCAGCCCGGTGAAGCGTTGCTTGGTCGACTGTTTTAGATCTTTCATCAGGCTTTGATAACCCGGGTTGTAGGATATGACCAGTTGAAAATCAGGGTGTGCATCGATCAGTTCGCCTTTTTTATCTAAAGGTAATTGACGACGGTG
Organism: Gammaproteobacteria bacterium; assembly: GCA_011321985.1. Classification (GTDB taxonomy): domain Bacteria; phylum Pseudomonadota; class Gammaproteobacteria; order SZUA-229; family SZUA-229. The sequence goes on from DROB01000459.1 coordinate 551, forward strand.
GTCGGTTAACGGGTGAATGACGACGGTGGTGTCCTGACGTGCCTCAACGATTTCATCCAGATAGCAGATGGCACCGATACGGGCAGCGGTCGTTAGTGGACCATCTAACCAGCGAGTACCGTTAGCGTCTAATAGATAGCGACCGACCAAATCAGAAGCAGTCATGTCTTCATTACAGGCAACGGTGATCAGGGGCTTGCCCAGTCTCCAAGCCATGTGTTCGATAAAGCGTGATTTACCACAACCGGTTGGGCCTTTTATCATTACGGGAAGGCGTGATTCATAAGCTGCTGCGTACAATTCGATCTCATCGCCTGTAGCACCGTAGAAAGGTTCTTCTTTCACTTTGTATTGTTCGATATCTATGTCGGTCATTTTCTTATACCTTTAAAAGATAAAATTTTTCACCACAGAGGCACAGGGAGTACAGCGTCTTTCATTTGTGTTTCACACAAAATTCCTGTGCTTTTTTCAGTATTCTCTGTGTCGCTGTGGTTAAAAATCTATTGGCCTTAATTCTTGTGAAAAAAAACCCCCACCGAAGTGGTGAGGGCTTTTTCGGTACTGATACGTTCAGTCTTATTTGTGAACGCCCAGCTTGTCTCTCCAGCCTGGGAACAGGGAGTCAGCATCGTGTTCGAATGATTCGAATGCACGGGCAAACTCGTTATGTTCTTTCGCGTATTCGATCGGATCGGCACCTTGCTTCCAGCAATCGTATGCCTGGTGTAGAGACTTCGCGCCAGCTGCAGGAGAATCGATGTGACCGTAAGCACCGCCACCAGAGGTATTGATGACGTTGCCATGTCCCAGATTCTCGAAAAAGCCAGGAAGACGCAGTGCGTTCATGCCACCAGAGATAATCGGTGTGGTCGGTTTCATGCCATACCATTTCTGGTAGTAGACCGGTCCCTGACACTCATCACGCTCGATCATGTATGCGATGATCTTGTCATCATGGCTGCCTTCCATCTTACCGTAACCCATGGTGCCCACGTGGATACCAGAAGCACCCATCAGACGCGACATTTTAGCCAGGATGTAAGCGGTATAACCACGTTTGGCGGATGGTGAAGTTACTGCGCCGTGACCTGCACGGTGATAGTGTAAGTATTGCGCAGGGTACTGACGACGTGCTGTTGTTACCATGCCCGGGCCACCGACATAACCGTCAACCAGGAAGGCAACGTGAGATGCATTTTCGCCAAATGTTTCCAGAACGAAATCAGCACGAGCACACATTTCGTGATAATCGTCTGCAGTGATGTTTGCTGAGAACAGCTTGGCTTCACCGGTTTCATCCTGTGCGCGAGCCATAGCATCGGCTACCAGAGGAATAACTTTCTTCATCGGACAGAAAACCTGGTTGCCCTGAGGCTCGTCATTCTTGATGAAGTCGCCGCCTAGCCAGAAAGAGTAGGCTGCGGCAGCAAATGGTTCAGGACGTAAACCCAGCTTGGGCTTGATGATGGTGCCGGCGATATAACCACCGTTTTCGATAGGACGACCCAGGATGCGCCACATGTCAGAGATGTCTTTCGAAGGACCGTCAAACAGTTGCAGCATCTTGGGTGGAACGTAGAAGTCGAACATTTGAGAGTTCTTGATGTCTCCCATGCCCTGGTTGTTACCGATTGCCAGGGTCAGAAATGAAACGATCATAGCGCGACCATCGATGACGTTACGGTCGAACAGTTCGTTCGGGTAAGCGATCTTCATGATGCCTTTGGCTTCGTCTATCTCGTATACTAATGCGTCAACACCTTTGGTGAAGTCGTCAGTCGTTGAAACTTCTACGTTGGTACCGGTTGAAGATTCAGCCGCAAAGTGAGCAGCTGCTTCCAGGTAACCGTGACCTTCAGAAGGTTCCATGGTGTAAGCAACCAGAATATGATTGCCATCAGCAAGCAGGTTTTCTTCGCTTAAGCTCAGGTCGGAATAACGACCTGTTTGGTCTAATAAAGCCATTTGTATGGTCTCCTATTATAAAAATCCAGGTGATAATTCGGTATCGAATAACCACAAAATCTGTCTGATTTATCAGCTTCTTGAGTGATGAACTGTTATCAGGGGCGTGTACTATAGTGCTGATAGAGCATAATTAACACTAAATGTTTTTGATTGTTATAATAAGTATTAACTTATGGTTGATTATTTGGGGTTAAACCAATGGCGCTAAACATAACATTCCGCCAACTCAAGGTATTTGAGTCAGCGGCAAGGCATTTGAGTTACACCCGTGCAGCCGAAGAGTTGCATCTGAGTCAACCCGGGGTTTCTATGCAGATCAAACAGTTAGAAGAAGTGGTGGGCTTGCCTCTGTTTGAGCAGATCGGTAAAAAAATGCACCTTACCGTTGCTGGACATGAGGTTTACGTCTACAGCAAGAGTATCGGTCATATGCTGGATGAGGCGGAGGTAGTGCTCGATGAGCTGAAAGGCGTGCAGTCCGGCAGTCTGGCTATCTCGGTGGCAACCACCGCCAGTCATTTTGCGACACGCCTGCTGGCGGCTTTTTCTCAGCAATATGAAGATGTCACTATCACGCTGGATATCACCAACCGTGCCAGTCTCCGTGAGCAGCTGGATGCGAACCGGCCCGATCTGGTCATCATGGGGCAGCCGCCTGAAGGGGTTGAAGTCGAAGCGGAAGCCTTTATGGAAAACCCGTTAGTCATGATTGCCTCACCTGGCCATCCATTGGCTTCAGAGCGGCAGCTCAAACTCAAGCGTTTTGAAAACGAGCATTTTGTGGTGCGTGAGAAAGGCTCTGGAACACGCAGTGCGATCGAGCGTTTTTTTGCCGAGCACGATGTGAGCTTCCATACCGGTATCGAGATGAGCAGTAATGAAGCGATCAAGCAGGCGGTCGAGGCAGGATTGGGCCTGGGTATCGTTTCTATTCACACGCTGGAGCTGGAGCTGGAAACAAAACGTTTACAGGTGCTGGATGTCTGTGATTTTCCTATCCAGCGATACTGGTACGTGATCCAACGTAAGGGTAAACGCCTCTCTCCCGCCGCGCAGGCATTTAAAACCTTCGTGCTCGAACACGCGAAGGAGTTTATTCGGTAGTCGGGAAAATTTGTTTTTTTAAAGGTCAGCTAATGGCCGATAGTCGTCATTTGGGTATGGGATATTTTTAGTCGCACGGGCTGTGTCTATATGATCAGGTTCGAGCTGTTATGGCTTATCTACACACATCTGTGGATGCCCGCCGTTATCCTCAACCGGTAGAACGGTCATTCCTGACGGCGACGAGTGCCGGTTTTGCTGTTTCCACAGAGATCGATGCCAGTGGAACGGGTCTGGCAACAGCATAACCCTGTGCGTTATCGACACCTACTTCACGTAGACATTCTATGATGCTGTCGGATGCGGCATATTCGGCGATGGTCTTGATACCCATGACCTGGCCTACTTCATTGATCGATTTCACCATCGCGTAGTGCATGGGGTCTTTATCGATATCCATGACGAAAGCACCGTCGATCTTCAGGTAATCAACCGGCAGGCTGGTCAGGTAGGAGAAAGAGGACAGGCCGCTGCCGAAATCATCCAGTGCGAACGAGCAACCCAGTCTTTTCAGCACGTTCATGAAGTGGATCGCCGTGCTCAGATGGCTTATCGCGGCTGTCTCGGTTATTTCGAAACACAGTAGTTCGGGGTTAACCCGGTGTTGTTTTATCTTCGAAACGACGAAGTTGAGGAAGTCTCGATTGGAGAGTGACATGCCTGATAAGTTGACGGATATTAAAACTTTATCTTTCTGCGATGCCAGCCACTGGATGGATTTTTCGACTACCCATTCGTCGATCAATGTGATCATGTTATAACGTTCGGCGGCGGGCAGGAAATTGGCGGGAGAGACAATATCGCCTTCTTTGTTTATCATGCGCAGTAAGATCTCACCATGTAGCAGAAATGATTGTTCATGACTATCGAGTGGCATTATCTCCTGAAAATATAACTGGAACCGGTTCTCTTCCAAAGCGTGATTGATCCGTGAAACCCAGTGCATCTCTCTTTGCTGTGTCAGCAGTTTGTTATCTTCAGCTGTAAATATCTGGACGCGATTACGACCGCTCTCCTTTGCCAGATAACAGGCTGAGTCAGCATTGCTGAGGATTTCTTCACAGGAGATAGTCGAGTCCAGGATCGCTGAAATACCGATACTGGCCCCGATGGTGAACGTACTTTCGTTCCAGCTGAACTGAAATTGCTGGATGATTTCGAGTAATCGTTTGGTGACCTTCCTGGCTTCATCTACATCGCTGTTTTCCAGTAGCAGGCCAAACTCATCACCTCCCAATCGCGCCAGCGTCCCGGTACCACCCAGGTTGTTCTGTAGCAGCAGGGTGATCTGCTTGAGTAGTTCGTCCCCCGCAGTGTGGCCACAGGTATCATTGACCAGTTTGAATTGGTCAAGATCAATATAACACAGCGTGTTGGTCGATTTGTCGCGTGCCTGTTCGGAGATGACATTCTTCAGGCGACGTTCAAATTCATAGCGATTGATGAGGCCGGTTAGGGCATCGTGTGTCGCCTGGAACGTGAGTTGTCTGTTCAGGGATCGTTGTACTGACTCATCGTGGATGATGATGACGATACCGGCAATCTCATCTTCATGGTCACGCATGGGTGCCACGATATATTCTACGGGGGTTTCGATGTTGCTGTTCTGCTGGATCAATATTGCACTGACGGGTGTATCGAGAACGGTCTTATGTTCGATATTTTCAGTAGGGTCGTAGATGCGCTTATGTGTGTCTTCTTTCAGGGCATGCATGACCTGGACCAGTGGTTTGCCTTTTGCTTCAGCCTCGGCCCATCCTGTTAACTGTTCGGCTGTGGGATTAATGGATTTGATGTAACCATCGATGTCTGTTGTGATGACACCGTCCACGATCGATTGCATGGTCAGGTGCAGGAAGCTGCTCTGTTTTTTTGCCTGTCTGGCATGCTGCTCGGCGATCTCTTTTGCACGTTCCAGTTTTTTTTCTGTTTTCTTATGCAGCTCGACCTCGTCCTGATATTTGGCTATCGATGCCTGGATCTTGTTTACCATTACGTTGAAGGCCGCGATGGGTGTCGTTATCTCACTGAAGCCCTTCTCATCAACCGAAATGAATTCTCCGCGAGCACTGCTGTCGGCTGCATGTCTCAGGTGGTTTAACGGTGACAGGGCACGGTGTAGAATGATCAGCGCGACGACCAGTGTCAGGAAGGTCAGTGCGATGGCACCGATGATGATCTTGTATCGCGTCGTATCCAGGTGGTTTATGAAAGCGGTGATATCAGTGGCCCCACTGACACGCATGAAAGGTGTATTGTCTTTACGTATGGTGTAGCTGCTGACCAGATAGTTCTGGCCCAGAGTTTCAGTTGGCCAGTCTCTGGATTGGTGTAACAGGTTATCGTTCAGGTCATGTATCTTTAGCGGGATACCAAGTTCAGGTTCTATCTGGGTCAGTATATGTGCGGGGTTGGTTATTATCTGTATATAGCCTTCTGGTTTCAGGCTGCCGATAGAAACGATGGTGGATGATAAGGGTTGATCATTGTATTTGCACAATTGAGAACCCGGTTTGGTGCGCTGTGCATTGGGCAATGATCTCACGTGGTCAACAAGTTGTGAACAGGGCAGGTTTTCCCCGTTCCTGATATCCAGTCCACGCTCTGAAAAGCCAGCCAGTCGGAAGTCTTTATCAAAGATGAGGATTTTCTCGAGTTTGATAAGGCCGGTGGTCACGTAGTAGCGATTGAATTCCTGGTCCAGCCAGTAGGTGAGCTCCGTTTTATCCTCTGAATTGAATGCCTGTAAAAATTCATTTTCGCCCTGTAATTGAAAGCCCAGGTCTTTTTGACGGTCCATTAGCTTTGAGAGCAGATCCGTTGATTTGATCTTGATGAGTTGACGGATGGATTCTCTCTGCTGCTCGAAAGCCAGTTGCCGATAGGTATAATCGGTAGCGATGACCAGTGCGATCCCGATGATCCCGGTCAGTAAAATAGTGAAGGCCAGGGTTTTGTGAAGAGTATAGGGTTTGTTGTTCATGCGGTACGGGTCATCTGTTCTTTATGTACTGGTATCCTTTTTCATTCCATTCGGCAAAGCCTCCTTTGAACCAGGATAAATTATGATAACCACATGAACGTGCAACCTTTATAGCGACTACGCTGCGACCGCATAACACACCATTACAATAGAACATGAGATGGTGGTCTTTGTCAGCGGTGATCTTACTGAGGGACTGGCAATTAGTTTCGATGTCAGGCAGGCCGATACTGCTTTCTATATAACCGTATTCACGGTCCTGTTTTATCCGGGCATCGATCAGGATGGGCGGATCATCCGATGTTAATTCAGAGATGACCTGCTCTGCATTAACCGTTTTTACGCCAGCAATTTTTTCCGGCACAATGATGTTCTGCCGGGTTAGATCTGGTGTTTCTATGGCGACCGCATTCGATATCTGGGACATGAGGATGAGCAGAACAAGACATGTGGATGAGAAGTTATGGTGAAGGTAATATTTCATGCAGTATGAAAAACCATGCAAAAGGCGAATATCGACAGTAATAAAATTGTGTCGCTTCATATCGGTCTCATCGAGGTCTATCTGTTGACTGCTCAGCAGGGTGCTGATGTCATCTAATCATAGTCAATAATTAACTATATGTATGATATCTCGACATTATCCTTAAAAATTGGACCTGTATCACAAAATCGTACCTGTGTATTCCTGTCTGTACCTCTGTGAAGGGTGATTTTCGTATGGTTAAAGTTCGACCAGATCTGTATTCGTATGGCCGGATTCTCGATCAGACGCGACTTACAAGTACAAAATAACGAGCAATTCGTATACAATTAGCGGTTTTTTCTGTGGAAATATCGGGAAACCTTATGTCACAACAAAACAGTCAGCCAGATAAACGGGCAGGCGGGCCGACGAAAATAGCCGTTGTAATGGGCAGTCAGAGCGACTGGCCTGTCATGCAACATGCAGTAGATCAGCTGGAAGCCTTTGGTGTTGAATATCAGGCGAAGGTGGTTTCTGCTCATCGAACACCGGAATTATTGTTTGAATTTGCCGATTCTGCTCGAGCGAACGGATTTGCCGCTATTATCGCAGGTGCCGGTGGTGCCGCTCATCTGCCCGGTATGCTTGCGGCGAAAACGACCCTGCCGGTGTTAGGTGTGCCGGTAGCATCGAAATATCTGAAGGGGATGGACTCATTACTATCAATCGTGCAGATGCCCAAAGGTATCCCTGTTGCCACTTATGCCATCGGTGAGGCGGGTGCTGCGAATGCTGCGTTGTCTGCCATTTCGATGTTAGCGATAAATGATGAGTCCCTGGCTGCAAAGTTGCTCGACTTCAGAGAAAAGCAGCAGCAAAGTGTTTTCGCCATGACACTACCGCCTGAAAATAACGCTACGTGACGATGGCAGGGCGACTTAAGGGACTACCGGTGCTACCAGGGTCTACATTGGGTGTGCTCGGTGGTGGGCAATTAGGTCGCATGTTCTGTGTGGCGGCGCGTACTATGGGCTACCGTGTGGTAGTGATGGACCCTGATCCTGTCTGTGGTGCCGGGCTTATCGCAGATGTGCATATTCAGGCAGACTATGTTGATCGTTCTGCATTAGAGAAAATGGCAGAACAATGTGATGTCATAACGCTGGAGTTCGAGAATATTCCCTCAGAAAGTGTGCGTTTTATTGCGGATAGGACCCGGATTTATCCGGCTGCTGAGTCGCTGGAGATCGCACAGAACCGGGATCTTGAAAAGCGGTTTGCTCTGGATGCTGGCCTGCGTCCGGTACCTTACTTTGCTCTTATGCAGGAGAGTGATCTGGAGCAGGCGGCGGCAGATATCGGTTTCCCTGCTGTTTTGAAGAGTAATACATTGGGTTATGATGGCAAAGGTCAGTATGTCGTCAATGATTTCTCTCAGCTGAGAGCGGCCTACGACAAGGTCGGTAAAGTCGACTGTGTGCTGGAGAAACAGATTACCATCCACTGTGAAGTATCTGCCATCGTGGCAAGAAATGCGAATGCAGAACGGGCAAATTTTCCGGTTTCAGAAAATCAGCATCGAGACGGAATATTGCACATGAGTATCGTGCCTGCGCGTGTCGATGATCGACTCGCGCATCAGGCCATCGAAGGTGCCTGTCTCCTTGCTGACGCGCTGTCTTATGTCGGCATACTGGCGGTGGAATTTTTTATCAGCGACGAAGGTGTACTGTATTTTAATGAGATGGCACCGCGCCCGCATAACAGTGGACACTATACGAAAGATGCCTGTGTAACCTCACAATTTGAACAACAGGTTCGGATGATGTGCGGCCTGACACCCGGTGATACCCGACTGATGTCACCCGTGGTCATGGTGAATATGCTGGGTGACCTATGGCAGCCGGACTGGCTGGAGATATTTACGCAGAATAATATCAAGCTGCATCTCTACGGAAAAACAGAAGCCCGCTCCGGACGAAAGATGGGGCATTTTAATGTACTGGCAGAAGATGTTGAGTCTGCACTTGCCACGGCTGAGGAAGTATTCGAGAAGCTTACGAAATAGCTTAAACCTGATCGTGCAGATACCGCATGTATGACTAATAACCTCTATTAACTCAACGTCGGCCACCGGCCATACGGAAAAACATTTTTTTGCTGCGAAGGACGTGCCCGAGCGAAGCGACAAATACCCTTGGGGTGCGAAAAGCGCGAAGAAAAGCTTAAAAGTAAAATCACTACTGTCCCGTTAACTTTCTCTTTTGCCACCAGAAAGGGCGATAGCATCGGTTCATATGATATGGTTATATAACCCGAGACACGAAATCCAGCAAATGACTGAGACCGTATGCCGCACGGACGCGGCATCCGAGCGCACATGGATGTGTTGACAGCGTGTCTCAGGAATGTATGCATTTTCATGTCTCGGGCGCGATGTGCGCACCATCGTACCTGACACGCTCATTGTTTCAGGCTATGATTGGAAAA
>DROB01000460.1 GCA_011321985.1 Gammaproteobacteria bacterium
AACCCTGTTGCATGTCCCTGTAATAAAAGTTGCTCTGGACGATGAGAAGCTGTTTCAGGATCAGGCGCACCCGACACGTAAAGTTCTCAATTTGATACCGAGAGCTGGTCAGGGTGTTACCGATACGGAAGACAAACTGTACGGCAAGATCGAACATGTCGTCAAAGATATTCTTGCCGAACATGATGTTGATGTCGATAGCTTCTACAAAGCTGTTAATGCTCTTCACAAGATAATCCATGTCGAAGAACAGGCATCAGTCAACAATGAGAGCGAGGAGAAAAGAAGTGTTATCAAGGCGCATGCTCGCGTCGTTGTTGTGGCTGAGCTCAGGAAGTATTCAGTAGGTAGACGTATACCGAAAGGTGTGAAGCCACTAATCTTGAAGCTCTGGCCAACTTTAATGATTAATCGATACGTCAAGTACGGTAATGAAAGTGAATTATGGATGCAGTCTTCAAGTTTGTGTAAGTTAATATTTGAATTATTACAACCCATCAGACATAAGTTCCAGTTAGAGCAGCTGTCCAACCAGTATCAAGCACTGATAGAAGTGGTGGGTGATGAACTCTACGAAACGAAACAGGACAAGACGGGTATAGATGTTCAACTGGTTATCCTGAAGAACACCTTCGAGAAGATGATCGATGAGCATGCGCACCTGTTGATCGATGAAAAAGATTTATCCAGTGAGGAGATAGATTATGTCGTCCAAAAGGAAATGGCTAAATATGATGCGGCGATAGCCCAGATCAGGGAGCAGGAGGAAAGCGTAGTAGATAAAGTCGCACGATTGCCAACATATGTTAAATCAGGTACATGGTTCGAGATATATAATGGTGAAGGTCATCCTGTAAGACGCCTTAAAATGTCAGTCATTCTTATCGAGACAGGAAATATTATTTTTGTTGATCGCAAAGGTATAAAGGGTATTGAAAAAGATGCTGGTGAATTTGCCGAAGAACTTAAAAATAATAAATCAAGGGTTCTAGCTGATCATTCGACCTTTGATCACGCACTCGGAAAAGTTCTCTCGATAATGGCGGCATAGCCGGGCTCTTGAATCAATGAGCACGAACCCATAGAGTATCCTTTATTTCAATACAATTAGTAACTATTTATGCTACAGGAAACATCACTTGTAGGAGCGGAATTTATTCCGCGATCAGAGGTTAAAGCAAGCGTATGAACCTCGTGTTTTCAACATCACCTGAGTGTTGGAAGCTGAAATTTCTAAAAACTATTTGGTACGACTGGCTGTGCCTGTATTTAACAGCCCGCTACCCGGGCTGTTAGCGTAACACTTTCCACACTCTCGGTGTCTTCCGTAACTGATCCGATAACAACACTTGCGGGGTAACCCGATTCATGTAATTCAGTCAGGCATGCCTCTGCGTTTTTACCAGGGATAGCAGCCAATAAACCGCCAGAAGTCTGAGGGTCAAACAACAGTGGGAAGTGTTTGTGCTCACGTAATATGCCAGGGTCTTTAATCGCACGCCGGAGTCGCACGTTCTGTTCCTGTAGTGAACTGAATATACCGGTCTCGATCATCTCCAGTGCTCCATCCATAACGGGTAATGCGTCCAGATCTATCTCGGTACTTTTCCCCGAAGAACGTGTCATTTCGACCAGATGCCCGAGCAGGCCAAAACCGGTGACATCGGTACAGGCTGTCGCACCGTGGCGATGCATGCAGAAACCAGCGGCCTGGTTGGATAGCAGCATACTTTTCAGGGCTGCATCGATCCACCGGCCCCTGGCTTTCAGGCGCATATCTGCCGCAAATAATGTGCCGGTGCCTAATGCTTTTGTGACTATCAAAACATCACCAGCTTGCATCCCGGATTTTCGCATCACCTGATCACGGTCAGCCAGGCCTGTTACCGACAGGCCGAATGAAAGCTCTGCTCCCTCGCTGGAATGTCCACCGACCAGTGCCGTATTGCTGGCATTTAAAACGTCCAGCGCACCGGACATAGTCTGATATAGCTGATCCTCGATCTGGTTTTCGATGCCATAGGGTATGGTCGCTATGGCCATGGCGGATTGTGTCTCTGCGCCCATGGCGAAGATGTCACTTAGTGCATGGTTGGCGGCGATCTGCCCGAAGAGGTAAGGATCATCGATAAAACTACGGAAGTAGTCCACGCTCTGTACCACCAGCTTTCCAGCAGGAACTTCGGTGACAGCGGCATCATCTGGATCAGCCAGACCGATGACGACATCATCACGGGTGATGGGCTGCAGGCGATTGACCACACGAGACAGAACGGTGCTGCCTACTTTTGCACCGCAGCCACCACAGCGCATGGCGATGGCGGATATCTCATGCAGGGTTTGTTCGTCTGCCATCGCTTTATTAAACCGTGGAGTATCTTCCTGTTTCATCTCTGGGAGCACGTTAAATTTTTCCATAAAACGGCAGTCTATCCAGTTTTTTATTCTCCATAACCAGGCTCCTTCCAGAGACCAGTTACCACGTGAAGCGATAGCGTATTTGTCACCCGTGGTGATGAGGCCGAGAAAATTTTTCTGTGGTGTAAATTTTTTTAGAGGTAAACCTTGTACGGTACGTTCGAGATTTCGTGCTAGGGGAGGACCCTGTCGGACAGCGAAAACACCGGATTTCTCACGAGGGTGATCGAGTACCGCAGCGATATCACCGGCAGCAAAAATAGTTTCATGTGATATTGATTGCAGGCAGTCATTGACGGCAATAAAACCTTTTTTATCGACAGCAAGTCCGGTGTCGGCTAACCATGATGGAGCGGAGGCATCGGTCACCCAGAGGACGGCATCTGCTGGAAATTTTTCACTGCGGTTATTTATCAACTGCGATTGCTGGACTTCTTCTATGCGCTGATGGGTGTGGACCTGAATATTTCGTTGTTCGAAAAAGCGGGTGAAGCGTTTTCTTGCCTGTCTGTTGTGCGTCGGCAGGATATGTTCACTGTCACAATACAGATCTATCTTTAAAAAATCTGTTCCCAGATTTTTTTTTGATAATAAATGGTGTAACCGAAATTGAGTCGCCATCGCCATCTCGACACCGCCGGCACCACCACCGACGATAGCAAGGTGAAATTTTTTATCGATGTTATCAGTGGCTGTCTTGACGACGGTTTGGGAAAGCTCTTCCCACTGTGTCAGAAAGTGGTCGATAGGCTTGACCGGCATGGTATATCTGTCAGCACCAGGTATGTGTAGTGTGCCGGGTCTTGAGCCGATATTTATCGAAGCAAAATCATAATGGATGGGTGGTCGGCCATTGCAGATTATCTTTTTATTCTCTAGATCGATATCCTTGACTTCTGCATGGTAGATACGTGCCTGTGCGAATTGGGCTAATGGACGCAGGTCGATATGTGCCTGGTCATAACTGTAATGTCCTGCGATGTAACCGGGTAGCATACCGGAATAGGGCGTGTGTAGATCACGGGTGATCAATGTGAGTCGCAGGCCGGGAACCGGGTGCATGGCAAAATATTTCAGTACAGATAGATGGCTGTGTCCACCGCCGATGAGAACGAGGTCCTTGATAACAGGTACTGTGTTAGCGTTATTCATGCAGACGGATTATTTTAATACTGTTTCTTATTAATTATTATTTAAGTGTGTAGCTTACACGGAATATCGTATTCTTGAAATGCCTCGTTCAGACAAAGGGATACAAAAGAAATTTCATCGTTATTAATCTCAGCTGTCCCGTTAACTTTCTCTATTGCTACCTGAGAGGGCGAGTCTCGGCTCATATAATATGGTTATATGAGCCGAGACACGCTGCAAACACATCCATGTGTGCTCGGATGCTACGTCCATGTGGTATGCGGCCTCAGTCATTTACTGGATTTTATTCCTTCAATAGTTAACGGGACAGTAGTGATTATTAATATAAAAAATTTAACGACTTTTGTTGCAGCACAACCATGACTACGATAGTGTTGCCTGTCTTACAAACACCTATTTCAAGTAATCAGTTTATACAAGCAGGCTTATGAGCGATCCATCACCACAACGTTATCGGTTTTTTGACCAGCATCCGGAAATAGCAGACTTTCGCGCCGATATTATCGAAGGATTATCCGCAGCTGAGCCTTATATATCTCCAAAATATTTTTACGATGAAACGGGCTCGCTTCTATTTGAAGATATCTGTAATAGCGAGGAATATTATCCTACGCGCACAGAGGTCGGTATCATCCGTGACAATATCGATGATATCGCTGATATTCTTGGCAAAGACTGTCTGCTTATCGAGCCGGGTAGTGGTGATAGTTACAAGGTTCGTCTG
>DROB01000461.1 GCA_011321985.1 Gammaproteobacteria bacterium
CACGCAGAGATGGTCGCGCGTTGTCTCGAAGAGGCAGATTATGATGCAGAATTGATCGAGCGGGTAAAACTGGCTGTCAGTAAGCAATCACTCAAGACTAATGAGGATACACAGGTGGTGGAAGATGTGGCTGCCCTGGTTTTTATCGAACATTACATGCAGGACTTTGTCGATAAACACCCTGAGTATGATGAAGAAAAATGGCTTGGTATCGTTGTCCGGACATTGAAAAAGATGAGGGCACAGGCGCAGCAGTTTGCGCTTGAAGGTCATATCGCTTTGCCTGAACCCTTGATCCCGTTGATCCAGAAAGCTGTATCATCTTTATGACGAGCAATGATATCTTACGTCGTATTCGTTATATCTTTGATTTTAGTGATGACAAGATGATAGCAGTATTTGGCCTGGCTGGTCATGAGGTGACGCGGGAACAGATTAGCGACTGGTTAAAAAAAGAAGATGATCCTGCATATAAAAGTTGCAGTGATACACAGCTTGCCACCTTCCTGAATGGCCTGATCATAGAGAGGCGTGGTAGAAGGGAAGGGCCGCAGCCTGTGCCAGAGAAAAAACTGAGCAACAACATCATCTTCAGAAAGTTAAAGATAGCGCTCGATCTAAAGAACGAAGAAGTGCTTGAGATCCTGGCACTGGCTGATCTACGGATCAGTAAACATGAGTTGAGTGCATTTTTTCGTCGTACTGACCATAAGCATTATCGTGTCTGCAAAGATCAGGTCCTGCGTAATTTTATGAATGGTATGCAACTCAAATATCGCCCGACAGTGAAACCTGACGAAGATTTTAAATGGAATTAAAAAGTGCTCTCCGGCAACATCTTTAAAAATATCCCTCATGATATCGATGAAGAAGTGATAGATTGCCTGGTCAAGAGTGGGGTGGTGAAGATAGAACGCATCATCTCCAGAGGTCATACCTCTCCAGTAACTGGTTGGTATGATCAGCAGCAGAATGAATGGGTCATCGTACTGAAGGGTTGTGCCATCATCGTTTTTGATGATGATAGAGGGTCCCTGAAATTAGATTCAGGTGATTACCTCTCTATCCCTGCACATTCCAGACACAGGGTTAAATGGACGGATCCGTCGATAGAAACAGTGTGGCTTGCGGTATCCTATTGAGATGGTAGCTCGATAAAACACGACACCAGGTGGTGTCTGAGCAATCGTTCATGATGAGCATGTTGTACGTAAAGATCCTGTCAGGACAGAATAAACATGCTCTGGTATAGACAGTAGGACATGACCGTTTTAGACTGAATTCCCGATATACATCTAATAATCTAATCAATGAGAAACTATAATGCGTTGGCGCGGTAATCGTAGGAGTAGCAATGTCGAAGATCGCCGTGGTATGCGGGCATCGGCATCAAGAGGCGGTGGTGCTAATGGTCTGCTCAACCTGCTGCCTGTCGTTTTTAAATTGCTTGGCTTTAAAGGTACGGCTGTCGTTGCTACAGGAGTAATAGCTTATGGCTTGTTCATAGGGAACCTGGGTGATCTGTTAGGCTTCTCAACTCTCCAGCAGGGCGCGGCACAGGTCTCGTCATCAAAACCTGTAAAACAGAGCGCGAAGGAAAGAGAACTGGTAGATTTCGTCTCGGTTATCCTGGCCGATACTGAACTGACATGGCATGCGTTGTTGCAGAAAAAAGGTAAACGATATGAAGAGCCGAAACTGGTCCTGTTCCGAAATTCGGTAAAGTCAGCATGTGGTTTTGCTGAGTCGGCGATGGGGCCATTTTACTGTCCGGGAGACCAAAAAGTTTATATTGATCTCGGCTTTTATAGTCAGCTAAAAAATAAATATAAAGCACCGGGTGATTTTGCCCAGGCTTATGTCATAGCGCATGAGATAGGGCATCACATACAGACGTTGCTCGGTATCTCCAGCAGGGTACGTAAAGCTAAAAAAGGCCTGAGTAAGGTAGAGGCTAACAAATTATCTGTGCGTCAGGAGTTACAGGCAGACTGTCTAGCAGGGGTATGGGCTAATCATGCTAATCGTTCACGGCAGTTACTGGAAAAAGGTGATGTCGATGAAGGGCTGACCGCGGCCAGCGCAATCGGCGATGATACTCTGCAGCGACAATCCAGGGGCTATGTGAGCCCGGATTCGTTCACCCATGGTAGTTCTGCTCAGCGAGTAAAATGGTTCAAGGTCGGTATGGCCAGTGGTGATATGGATGACTGTGACACTTTTAACAAATTTGATACACCAGTCCCCGATCAGCGCCAGTTCTCTGACAGGATAAGTATTTCCACAGGTGATCATGAAAGAGAGCTGGCAGCAACCAGTGATGTAGACCGTGCCTATGAGAACAAGCGCAGTGATATACAGGTAAGTGGTTCAGGTGTTGTTAAACGTCTGCTGAGAGATGACGATGAAGGTACCCGCCATCAGAAATTTATCCTGAAAATGGTCAGTGGCCTGTCTGTTCTGGTAGCGCACAATATCGACCTGGCCCCACGTGTCGCTAACTTAAAAGAAGGAGACAGGATTGAATTTCATGGTGAATACGAATGGAGTAAGCAAGGGGGTGTCTTGCACTGGACACACCTGGACCCTCGCGGGAAACATGAAGCTGGCTGGCTGAAATACAACGGAAAAATCTATCAATAGACGATACTGGTAAAGATATAAAAATTTATGCTTGAATTAGAATCAGATTAAAATCAAGAAAAAACCTTATACGTAAAGTACCAGCTGCAACATCACGGTTTGCAAATCACCCCTACGGATCCGCGTCACTCGCAGGTGTGGCATTTATTCCGTGAACAGAGGCGAATCAAACGTATGAATGACATATTCTCAGTCAATCCGGGATGTCCTCCGATGCCGGTATCAGCTTTTTGATTGAAGATCATAGCCACCTGTCGTGGGAATATGATTTTACCGCTGGCTATAAAGGAACGCGTAGTATCTCACCAGCTGTGATCGAATGAGGGCTGGTTAGGTGAGGGTTAGCTTTGAATATCTTTTTATATTTAAAACCTGTACCGTATGC
>DROB01000462.1 GCA_011321985.1 Gammaproteobacteria bacterium
AGTGGTACACCGGTAACGGTTACTAGCTGGACGAATGAGCAGATCAAGGTAACGGTTCCTGTCGGTGTGCCTACGGGTCAGCTGGAAGTGACCACTGCCTCAGGTTTGACTTCGGCTCGCGGTATTACGGTTACGACTCACCTTCCTAGTGCTAGAATCCATACGGCCGCTCCGAGCTCAGCACCAGGTGCGACTCCTATCCAGGATCAGATCGATGCTGCGAATGACGGCGACCTGATTCTGGTATCACCTGGAACATATAGTGAACTCGTTATTATGGATAAGCCTGTCGAGTTGCAGGGTTGGGGTGCGGGTGTGGTTACACTCTCAGCAGTAAGAACTCCGCCTTCAAAACTTGCAGACTGGCGTCTGGAAATTCAGGCCCGTGCGGGTGCTGGAACAGGTTCGGGTTCTTTCGATTACCTGCCTACTCAGGAAACAGGATTCCTGGCTGAAGAAGGTCCGGGTATTATCGTTCTTGGTAAAGCGTCTGGAAACTTCACCGCGCTTCATCAACCACGTATCGATGGTATTACGATTACAGGTGCGATCACGGGTGGCGGTATCTTTGCCAACGCCTTTATTGATTTCCTGGATATCTCAAATAATGTTATCAAGAGTAACGTAGGTACATTCGGTGGCGGTATCCGCATCGGTAATCCTGCGCTTACTGCCGACGTGAACAACACGCTTGTTCATGTTAGTTCTGATAATGATTCCATTAATATTCACGATAACGAGATAGTCGGCAACGGAACCACTTTTGGTCCTGGCGGCGGCATCGGTCTGTACACGGGTTCTACTGACTACACGGTTAACCATAACTTTGTCTGTGGAAACTTCGCGCAGGATAACGGTGCAGGTATCGCACATCTGGGCTTGAGTAATGGTGGTGTGATCTCTAATAATACGATCGCATTTAACCAGAACTTCAACCAGGGCAGAAATGTGCATGGTGGTGGTGTGTTCATCGCTGGTCTGCCAGGTCTTGGTCTACAGGCCACAGAAGGTTCGGGAGATGTTGTTATCGAAGGTAACCTGATCCAGGGTAACTCAGCGGCTGCCGGTTACGGTGGTGGTATTACCCTTTCAGAGATCAACGGTACGGATGTTGCAAATAACCCTGCAGATCCAAGCCAGTGGTTCGGTATCGATATCTTTGACAATATCATTGCTAATAACCACGCTGGCTGGACGGGTGCAGGTATCGCTATGCAGGATGCTGCGAAGGTACGCATTATGAATAATACGATTACTCATAATGATGCGACCGCAACCGTGGGCAACCTGTTTGATAATGTGACGAATACCTCTGAAGCACAGGTTGGTGCAGGTATCGCTTCATTCGCTCACAGCGCATCGCTGGCAGCTAACTCAGCACAGGCATTCTCTAACCCGGATCTGCAGAATAACATTATCTGGGAGAACAGGACGTTTAGCTGGACCGTTGATATTACTAACGTCCCTGCTGTTTTCGGTCTTGTTCCTGATATCGCTGGTGGTGGTTTACCGGTATTCAGTGACCTGGGCGTCATCGGTGCTGCTGGTTCGCTGAATCCGCTTGGCTCCATCCTGACTGATGTAACGGGTACGGATCCAAGCAATATTTCAGCGGATCCCCAGTTTGTTATCGGCTACTTCAATGGTGATCGTTCGCAGACGGTACTACAGGCAGAGCAGTCTATCATTACAGCTATCGGTACAGCCGCAGCACTGGATGAAGGTGGTAACTTCGTTGATATCCACTTTGGTCCGCTGTCTCTGACAGGTAACTATCATCTGAGAACCAGCTCTCCTGCAATCAATGGTGGTGCAATTCTCGCTCCGGTAGCACTCAATGAAGATATCGATGGTGACGGCAGAGCCGACCTGTTCGATATCGGTGCTGACGAGGTGGTAGCCAATGCGCTTGATTCGGATGGTGACGGTGTACTCGATACTTCAGATAACTGTACGCTAAAAACCAATCCGAGCCAGCTGGACGCAGATGGTGATGGTTATGGAAACATCTGTGACGGTGACCTGAATAACGACGGTATCGTGAATACACAAGATATACCGCTGTTCCTTGCACTGTTCATCGCCGGTGATATTGAAGTTGATTTCAATGGAGACGGTGTAGTCAATACACAGGATATACCATTGCTTATCACCCTGTTCTTCGATCCTCCTGGTCCATCAGGCATTGCAAACTAAATGATATTGAAATTAATAAAGGAAAAATCAAAATGAAAAACTTTAAAATGCACAAACTATATATTGCGATGTTGGCAACAGGGATTGGTATGTTTTCAACCAATACGATAGCGGTTCCTTTTATTCAATGTCCAGGTGATAACTTCCTGTCTGATGGTGTTACTCCAGGCAGTAACGGGGTGCCGGAAGTGGTTGATCCTAACGTGAAGTGCCTCCACCTGTCGGCTGGTGATGGTTTTGCAACGATGGCTGATGGACGCGAACTATATATATTCAGTTTCGGGGATATCACTGGATCGGATGAAGCCAACGCTATAGATGACGGTATAATGTTTGCCAATCTGCCTGCTCCGACAATTGTATTGGAGCAGGGTCAGGAGGTTTATCTGTCCCTGACTAATGTCGGTATGGTGCTGAGGCCGGATCTTTCCGATGCCCATACCGTGCACTTTCACGGCTTCCCGAACGCTTCGGCTATTTTCGATGGCCTGCCTGATACGGCGATCTCCATCAACCTTGGTTCTACGATGACTTACTATTACAACCTCGCGCAGCCGGGTACGTTTATGTATCACTGTCACGTCGAGGCTTCTGAGCATATGCAGATGGGTATGCTGGGCAACCTTTATGTTAAAGCGGCTCAGAATAAATTGCCCGATGGCACTAATCTGAATGGGTTTATCCATAACGCGGGTAATGAATATGTCTATAACGATGGAGATGGCTCAACATTTTATGATGTCGAGTATCCCATCCAGCTGACAGGTATGGATCCGGATTTTCATGATGCAAATGAGACGGTACAACCATTGCCTTTTGCGAACATGAAAGACAAGTATCCACTGATAAACGGACGGGGTTATCCTGATACCGTTATTGCCGGCCCATTGCCTGCCCCTGTTAAAAATGGTGGTCTCGTAACGCAAACGCAGGACTCCAATATAACGGCGGTACAGGGTCAGAAAATACTGCTGCGAGTTTCGAGTTTGAGTGTGACACGGTTCTATTCATTGAAGTCTCTAGGCCTGGATATGCAGGTTGTCGGAATGGGAGCCAAGCCATTGCGTACTGCTGCCGATACAGCTAACCCTTATACGACCAACACGATTACGCTGGGAGGTGGTGAAGCGATAGATGTCATCATCGATACCACGGGTGTGGCTCCAGGGAAATATTTTTTATATACATCTAACCTAAATAATCTAAGTAATAATACGGAAGATTTTGGCGGCATGATGACTGAAATAGAAATTACATTGTAGGAGATGAATAATGTATTCATTGTCAAAAGTTTTTAAACGAGCTAGCTTAATCGTTTTATTTTTAGGTTGTACACCAGGTGCCAATGCCGCGATTCAAGGCGTAACTGGCACACCGGATGGAACTGGTGTTACATTCAATCTGACCACGTCCACATCAAATATTCCCACGCCGGATGGTAATAGTGTTCGAATGTGGGGCTATGGTGTTGCGGGTTCGCCCATGCAGTATCCGGGGCCAACGCTGATCATTGATCAGGGTACGCAGGTAACGGTTAATCTGACGAATACGAATATTCCGATGAAAGTATCCATGTTGTTTCCCGGTCAGGAAGGTGTTTCGGCTACGGGTGGTACTGCCGGGCAGTTTACGCAGGAAAGCTCGAGTGTTCTCGGAGATACCGTAACCTACACTTTTACGGCGGCAAACCCTGGTACATATACATACTATAGTGGTACGCAACCGGGTCTGCAGATAGAGATGGGGTTGATGGGCGCGATCATCGTGCGTTCAGGCACCGCTGACCAGGCGTATAACGACCCATCTACACAGTATGATCGAGAGTACCTGTTTGTTCTATCTGAAGTAGACCCTAAAGTTCATCAGGATGTCGAATTCGGTCTATTGCCAATGATCAATAATACTGTCTCGCATTCTACCTTCTGGTTCATGAATGGCCGTCTTGGTCCGGATACGTTCTTCCCGGATAACTCTTCTTTTCTACCCAATCAACCCTATGGTTCTCTAGCACAGATGCATCCAGGTGAAAGAGTATTGATCCGCGTTGTCGGTGGTGGTCGTGAAGGGCACCCCCTGCATCTGCATGGTAACAATATAAATGTATTTGCACGAGATGGACGCTTGATGAGTTCGAATGGTGTCTCTGCTGATCTGGCTGTATCGGACTACACCATACAGGCATTACCAGGTGCTACCTATGATGGTATCTGGGAATGGACCGGTGAGCAGTTGGGCTGGGATATCTATGGTACTAACGCAGGTGGTCAGACACACGACTGTAATGATGTTGCACCGGTCGATGGTTTCGATGATGTAACTTCCGAGTATTGTGCGGACCATGATGTCGAGATTCCGGTTGTCTTGCCTGAAAAGCAGGAAACCGCTTTTGGTGGTTTCTACAGTGGTAGTCCATTCCTGGGTGCGTTGTCAGACCTGCCCCCCGGTGAAGGTGGTCTGAACCTGAATGGTGGCCTGTTCTTCATGTGGCATTCACATAATGAACGAGAGTTGACTAACGATGATATCTATCCTGGTGGCATGATGACAATGATGATCATTGAACCACATTCAGCCGTCATTGATCCTGGTAACCCATAAATTGCAGAGCAAAGATTAAACGGAGTAATTAAAATGAAGATTAAAAGTACAAAAACCGCTCTTGCAAGTGCTATCGCATTGAGCTTAGTGTCAGCAACCTTTAGCAGTTCGTTGTTTGCGCAAGATTATTATCTGTGTGCCAAACAGGGGACGAAAACTATGTCGGATACCACGGTTATCCCGATGTGGGGCTTTGCGCTAGCGACAGATGCTGTAGATCAGGCGGCGGGGTGCGCGGCAGCCATTACTGTACCGGGCCCGGCACTGACGGTTCCAGTCGGTGATAACGTGCTGAATATCCACGTTAAAAATATAGACCTTCCGGAAGCTGTATCCGTCATTATTCCCGGGCAGCATGCGCCGATGACACCTGTCATGTCTGCGCCAGATGCTCAGGGGCGGCAACGTGTGATTTCATTTACCCATGTGGCTAGCATGACAGATGCAAGTGCAAGCACATATACCTGGTCAAGTATGCAGCCGGGTACATACGCCTATCAAAGTGGTTCACATCCAGCGGTTCAGGTACAGATGGGCTTATACGGTGCAGTGACAAAAGACGCTGCAGCCGGTCAGGCTTATGCCAGTGCCTCTACTGCATATGATAGTGAGATGACTGTGATCTACAGCGAGATTGATCCGGTGCTACATACTCAGGTCGCGAATATTGGCACGCCTAATGAGCCTAAATACGGCTCCACAGGTATGACCAGTACGATTGACTATAACCCGCAATATTTTCTGGTGAATGGTGATGATTCGTCTACAGGTACACCCATCGCAGGTGCACCTCTTCAGACATCGCTGATCCGTTTTATCAATATGGGGCTGGAGACACATATACCGACGCTACACGGTGATGATATGGCGATTATCGCAGAGGATGGTCATGCCTATACAAATGCGAGAAACCAGTATTCGGTTATGGTTGCTGCCGGACAGACAAGAGATGTGCTGTTTACGCCGCCAGCCGGCCCGGGTGACTACCCGTTGTTTGACCGCATGTTGAATCTAACAAACAAAACTCCTCCATTTGTTACAGCAGGGGCGAATGGTGTACTTACTTCACCGGGTAGTCTGGTGACTGTGTTGCAGGTTGGCACCAATGCTGATACCGATAATGTGCTAGATCATAAGGATAATTGCTTGTTAGAGGTTAATCCGGCTCAGATGGATACTGATAAAGACGGCTTTGGTAATGCCTGTGATGCTGACCTGAATAATGATGGCATCGTTAATACCCAGGATATTCCCCTGTTCATCACAGCATTTCAGGCTAACAGCCAACTGGTTGACTTGAATGAGGACGGTGTCGCCAATACCGGTGATATTCCAGAGCTGATCCGGATGTTCTTTACAGAGCCTGGGCCAACGGGAATTAGCAATTAAATAGAGTCGGATTTATTTACATGTTTTTACATTGGTAAACGTTGGACCTATTAACTTGTTGTGATTTAGTGAAGTGGTGTTATCAGGATGAATTATGTTCAAGGATGAGCGGTTAAAATAGCAAGTTAAGTGTCGTTTTTATTTACAGATTGAAGGGTTAAGTGGAAACGAATAATATAAGTCTTTGTAATATAAAGAATTAAAATATTGGCACAGGTTCTGCATATACATATTAAACGGACTCTATATTTAGACGAAGTGTAAATAATTCAAGAATGTACGTAACGAAAAAGAAATGTTTTAAAAAGAGGAATCAGGAAAATGAACTTAAGTAAACTAGTTAAAAGTATGGGAATTGTCGCTGCTGTTGGCGCGGCTCCTATATTGTCTTCGACCACGGCTTCTGCAGCACTGCTGACATTTGCTGAAGGAAATCAAAGCTTCGACTCATCAGTGACAAGCAGTTTCACGCTGGATCTTGTTGCCGATGGTCTGCTGACACAGTCATTCGGTGGCGGGATAAACATCACGTTTGATCAAAGTGTTGTCAATGTAGTCGGTGCAACTTTTGACCCCTTCTGGAATTTTAGTAACACAGAAGCGATCGATAATGCGACCGGGAATTATGAAGTTAAAATATCGCACTTTTCATTAGCACCTAACGCTGATACTGTTCGTCAGAAAATAGCAACTATCGAATTTAACATCGTTGGTGATGGTGCGTTTAATTTTGGTTTTGAAGCTCTGGCTGCGGTTGGGAACTGGACCTATACTCCTGACCTGGCGGCAGTCGGTGTCAATGATAAAACTTACTGTTTAACAACGGTAGTAGCACCTGCATCGCCTGCCACCTGTCTGGATGCTATTCCTGATCCTGCAGGTCGTGAGTTATTAACATTAAGCCCGACCAGTGTTTCAGTAGCGTCAACGGTTGTACCCGTGCCCGCAGCTGTGTGGTTATTTGGTAGCGGCCTTATCGGTCTGGTCGGCGTCTCTCGCAGAAAAGCGGCATAGCCGAGTACTGCATAAGGATCTGCAGTAGTTGTAATGGATGAATGTGTAGGGATATAGCTGTATGCGTTTACTGTTCATTATTGTTTTTCTGTTTGCTTCCCCCGTTAACTGTCTGGCCGGTTATCTCGGGGGAGGCCTGCAGGAAAAAATAAACAGTAGCAATGCCGGTGATGAGATTCCGGTAATCGTTTATTTCAGGAGTAATGCGGCACGAAGCGTTAACGGTAACATAAACGTTGACAATCTAAAGTCGATTAAACGCTCTGATTTTCGAGATAGAAAGGCCTTTAAAAGGGCTTATAAGGAAGCCAGAAAGATGATGCGCAAGCAGCGTATCGAAGCGATGAAGTCAGAAGCTGACTTTTCAAACAAACAATTCAGAAGAATACTCCGTACACTTAAAAAGAAGGTCGATCATGATCTGTGGTTGATTAACGGCCTGGCCGTTAAGCTTCCGGCGTATCTGATAACGACACTTTCGAATCAGGCACGAGTCGATCACATTGATCTCGACCGGGTGATCAAGTTAAGCGGGCATTCTGTCAGTACCAGTACCAGTCCTCCAACATGGAACCTGGATGCGGTTAAATCGAGCCTGTTAAATGCGCAAGGATATTCAGGTGAAGGCATCGTTATTGCCTCCATGGATACGGGTGTCGACTATCTGCATCCTGATCTGGCAGCAAGCTGGAGAGGTGGCTCAAATAGCTGGTTTGATCCTTATGCCGTGTATACGGTTCCTCATGATGGTGTCGGGCATGGCACGCAGGTGATGGGTGTCATGGTCGGTGGTGATGCTTCCGGTAACAAGTTAGGTGTTGCGCCCGGTGCGCACTGGATAGCAGTAAAGATATTCACTGATAATGAGTCGGCGACGGTGAGTGCTATCCATAGTGGTTTTCAGTGGTTATTAGACCCGGATGGAAACCCGGGTACCGATGATGCCCCTGATATCGTCAATAACTCATGGGGTTCGACGACTTCTCCAACGACCTGTGACCCAGAATTTCATGCGGATATTGATGCGCTCAAGCAGGCTGGCATCGAAGTGGTATTTGCCGCAGGAAACGGCGGGCCATTCGAGAAAACATTATATAGCCCTGCAGATTATGCGCAGGTGGTCTCCGTAGGTTCGGTGGATGAATTTATGACTGTGGCGAATACGAGTAGCCGTGGAGCATCTGACTGTTCAAATGGTTTCTATCCCAATCTGGTGGCTCCTGGTGTGGGGATATATACCTCTGACCTGTCACAGGGTCTGGGAACATTGCTGAATCCATTCATAACGGTCGAAGGAACGTCATTTGCCGCTCCTCACCTGACAGCGACTATTGCACTACTCAAAGGTGCGGTACCCACTGCTACTCATACTGAAATCAGAAATGCTTTATATGCTTCAGCGACAGATCTGGGGTCCCCCGGTCCTGATAATATAACCGGTTATGGCATGCTGGATGGCTATAAGGCATTATTGAAATTGAGGTGTCCAGCAGGTACGACGGATACCGATGGCGATGGCTGGTACGATGCCTGTGATAATTGTATAGCCAGCCCCAATAAGTTACAGGCTGATGCCGATGCGGATGGGTATGGTAAT
Source organism: Gammaproteobacteria bacterium (assembly GCA_011321985.1). Classification (GTDB taxonomy): domain Bacteria; phylum Pseudomonadota; class Gammaproteobacteria; order SZUA-229; family SZUA-229. Next base: position 8,795 of record DROB01000462.1, read on the forward strand.
GCCTGTGATGCGGACTTGAATAATGATAACATCGTCAATACCGGTGATATCCCGCTGTTTTTTGATGCATTTGTCATCGGTGACCTGACGGTGGATTTTAATGAAGATGGTATCGTCAACACACAGGATATCCCTGATTTTGCCCGGTTGTTCTTCGATGTGCCGGGGCCATCGGCACTGGTTCCATAAGAACGGCTGACTGTCGCGTCTTCTTGTTCATTTTTTTCGATTTTAGACTATTCTCAGTCTTAATTACTGATTAATAAATTGTGTGGTATTCAATCATGAAATGTTTTACGCTGAGTTTGCTTGTTTTCCTGTTCTCATCTGCTGTGCAGGCAGCACCGACGGTTAATATCTTTCCGAATCAACCGAGCTACCAGGTCGGTGATGCGGTGATACTCGCAGTGAGCCTCTCCGATGCACCCAGGATACATGGTGGTGGAATCAGTCTTCATTTTAACCCGAATGTATTGCGGGCCATGTCTGTCGTTATCGATAAGACCTGGGGGTTTGCAACGCGGCCCGGTGTTATCAATAATACCGAAGGTAGTGTTAACGATATACTGTTTTCGAGTTTTAATGCAGTGGAAGGAGATCTCGATGTGGCGTTGATCCAGCTGGTGGTCACTGGAAGCGGTGATGCGGGATTTACTGTCACTGAATCGGCAAAAAACCCTTTTAGTGATGAGCAGGGCCAGCTTGTTTCTTTTGGTATCAATAATGCGTTTGCGTACAATACGCAAGCTCCAGAGCCGCCGGCTGAAGAAACCCCAGAGCAAGTGGCGACGCAAACGACAACCGAGACCACTACGACCAGTCCTGCTGCGGATGATTCAGCTACGCAGACGACAGAGCAGACAGCAACGCAATCGAGCACAGAGACGACCAGTACCACTACTCGAAGTACCAGTACCGATGCCTCGACGACTGCAGGTAATACCAGTGGAAATAGTGGCTTTACCAGTAATATCGCATCGGTGAATTTGCCGGGTAATAATACCGACAATAAATTACAGACTGACGATAACGGGAAAGATAGGCAGTTTTATCTGCCTTCGGGGTCTGGTAAAGGTATACCCGTTACAGTGACCGACGATGATGAGAGCGATGCTGCGGCTGAAGATAGAGAGCGTGCAATTAAAAGCGCTGTTTCTGCCCTGTCCCAGTATAAGCAGGATGATATAAATAAAGAGTCTTCAGATGAGCCTATGGCTGTTGAGTCTGAGGATGGGCCTGATGATGCGGCACAGGTTTCAGATGACTCGAATGATGTAACAAATGAGGGTTCGCCGAATTATCTGACCTATATTCTTGTTTTTGCTGCCGTGTTTGTGGTGGTGATCATCATCAAGGTTTTCTTCTAGTAAAGGAGTGTTGGATAGTGATGACTAAATATATCCCCCTGTTATTTTTACTGTTTGTTTTTTCTGTAAGTGCGGCCTCTCATGTGGATGCTGCTCCAGATAAGGCTAAGTCTGTCGATAAGGCCATGGATAAAGGTGGTAAGGCCGTAATCCCTGATGGGCTGTCAGAAAAAAAAGTAAAAGATAAGTGGGGTGTGGAAGAATTCAAGATTCGTCTGACATCTGCTGGTTATATGCTGGATGTCCGTTATCGGGTGACGGATAAAGTTAAGGCTAAGCCGCTCTTTAAAAGACAGCTCCGGCCGTTTGTCATCGATGAGGCAACAGGTGTTCGTTACGGTGTTCCTTCAACTTCCAAACTGGGGTACATAAGACAGGCGCCGAGTTCTGTAAAAGAGAATAAGGTCTATTTCTTACTCATCGCTAATCCGGGGAAAAGGCTTAAGCGAGGCGATAAGCTATCTCTGGTCATCGGTGACTTCAAGGTCGAGCACATCATTGTTGAGTAAGTTTTACCTGCTTCTCAGGTAAGAGCCAGCCGCTGACGGGCTGCAGTGGTAACGCTGGATCATCTGCTATTCTTACGATATACCCACCTCTTGAAGCGTAACGCTGGCCTGGCCCGATAGTTAATTTGGGGTACATGCCTGTCAGTACTGCATTATCAAGCATGTGTTCAAGTAGCTCGATAAGATAAGCGCGATTGAAGTGGATCCTTAAATCTTTGATCGCATCGATCAATAAGTTGATAGCCGTGAACGTGTTAGTAAATATCACTTTTTCAGTTGTGTCTATCTTTCTTGACCTGGCCTATATATTTGATCGTACTATCGCCCTTCGCTCGCTGGAGGGTTTTATGTATGGATAGGATGCCAGGATCTCTATATCGATGCCTTCAAGTTTTTTTCTGGATTCTCTGGATGTAGCCAGATAATAGGGTATAAAAACAGATTTAATTTTATCCTTGTTGCGAAATAGTGTATCGATCAAAGGCTTGTTCAGTTCTTTAGACCAGATGACGATGGTCGTGTTCTTGTTTTTCAGGTGCGTGTTGATACTGTTTCTATTTATAAAGTCTTTTATCGGTTCACTTTTTATCTGGTAATTTGTATCTGATACGAATTTTTCGTTGAATGTATCTTTGGCTTTAAGACTGTAGCTGGCCGTATCGTAAAGTTGTAATATATCTTTCGGTTGTGAGTTGTCTGCAGGGTGGCTCAGGATGTACCTGGCACTTATTGAGGCATCATTATAGGGGCCTGCATTAAAGTACAGGCTGTAAAAATTATTAATCGAGAAGCCGGGCGTTTTTACATTGGGCAAGATGCAGGGTATTTTCCTGTCGTTACAAAACTTGTCCACATTATTCCAGCTGTCTCTGCTTATGCCTGAAGTGACGGCAAACACGGGTGTTTTATCGTAATAAGCATCTAGTTGTTGCCGCCATGTGTCCGGGTTTCCGGTAAGTCTCCATACATGTAGTTCGAATTTTCTGTAACCCTGGTATTGCCACTCTTTCTGTATGGGAGCTTGCTCGGACCTTTTGTCTTCGCGCCTTGTTTTTGAGTTCACGTCGGAGATATAGCGTTTTAATGTATCTACCATGGTGTCGATCTTTTTTGTATCGACTCTCGTGTCGACGATAGTGGCGATATTCAGGGTGGTATCGGTTACGCCCGGGTCGTTTATCGACAGGGAGTTGAGATAAGCATATAGATTGTCGAAATTGCTTTCATCAAATATATAGCGTGGCATCAATATATTGAGCGGGGAACCGTTTATATCAAGGCCTGATGACAATGTATTTCTTAGGGAGGTCTTTGTGTATGCCTGCCGGTCCAGGGCCGAAGAAGTTTGTCTCGAGAGCGCCTGATACCGGTGTGCTTTGATCTTTTGTTCTGAAAAAAGAATTTCACCGGTTATGGCGGGTGCAAGGGTGGAACCTTCATTGGAGCCCATGCCGCTGTGTCGGTGGCAGTTTACACAGGCGGCCTGTTTACCTGTGAGTTTGACATCACCCACGGTGGTGGCTATGACTTCTTTGCCGGAAGAAAGATGGCCATACATATATATATCTTTACCTGAGAGTACAGGATTTTTGTTTACGCTCTCGGCTGAAGTGCTGGTTGCAAGTAGTAATGAAGCGAGTAAACCAGTTATGAAGTAGAGTATTTTTTTTATGGGGGCGGCTGCAGTGTTTCCCTGTATCTGAGTGTTAATCATTACTGGTGTAAGCCCTGTATTCATCGACCAGATCATTGGCACTGGTGAAACCGTCTAATGTCAGCCATTTTTTGTTCGGTGCCTTCATCAGAGTAACTGGCTCATGGTTTAGTTTGGTGCCTCGGTAGACACCGAGTGCACGTTGTACTTCGATGATGTCTTCCAGTTTTCCTGTCAGGAAAACCCAGTCTTCAGAGGCTTTGAATTTTTTTGCGTAAGCGCTTAACTTGTCAGGAGTATCGACCTCTGGATCGATACTGATTGAGACAAGTGTTGGCTGTTCTGGTGATGCCATTAGACCTTCCTGGGCTGAAGCGAGGGTTGCGGTCAATATCGGGCAAATGGTAGTGCAGGTGGTAAAGATGAAGCTGATGATAAAAGGTTTATCGCTATGCAGGAAGTGGTGTAGATTCACAGCCTTGCCGTTTTTGTCTGTCAATGTCTTCGGTGGAAGCTGATACGCGTCATAGTGCCTGGTATATTTGTCTTTGTTCTGCATCATCATCCGGTGATGAGCGTGCGGGTCTACGGGAGTGACACCCGCATCAGCCGATGGGGATGCGATCACTGGTGCGGTTAAAGTGGTCATGCACAGACATAATATGCAATACATGATCTTGTTCGCTGTCGGTAGAGTGCGCTTTTTTATGTCTGCCATGGTATTTCCTTCAATATGTAGATAACAATTTTTAATCACAGGATACGGTCGTAAGTATAGTGGTTGGCGGCGTTAATTGCTTAAAAATTTTTATCTTAATTTAATATATAAAACAAGTAGATAGCCTGTTTTTTTTATCAGGTAAACCCTACCCCTTATATAGGGTGTTTTGCTTAGTTTTTTGTTGATTATAAACCGGTAATGTTATAAACATCGAAAAAGACAGTTACTGTCCTGTTCACTCAGTAGAGAGCAGTTAAATATGGGTTAATGCGTAGCAAATTATAGATAGCTAAATAGTTATCCGTATTCTGTATGGAAATGTAAAAAATTATGAATAACTATTTATATCATTATTTGAGCAAGTTTATTTTATTGTTCATGTTGGCCCTGGCCCTGTCAGGCTGTGGTGGTGGCGGTGATCCTGCCTCTCAACAAAATCCACCGGTAGACGATCCAGCCCCTGTTCCGAATATTCCGGCCTCCCAGAGCATCGCTGGAGGTGGAATCAAGGGGCCATTGGCTGATGCAGCAGTGACCATTTTTGCTTTCGATGCGACAAAACCCGGCTTCAAGGGTGCTATCGTAGCGACCGCGTCTACCGATGCCAGTGCAGCGATCACGGGCCTGAATCTGCCTCTGCCGTCAAATCCACCCTATGTTATGGAGTTCACCAGTGTTCCTGGTGTTACGACTGATATCACTACGGGTATGGCACCTGTTATTACCGCCTTGCGTACCGTCATTACCCGGTCTCAGCTCGATAGTGGTGAAGATATTTATGCCACAACTTTGACTACGCTTGCAGTCGATATTGCGGTATTAAATGCGGTTGATAGTAATGGAATAGCAGGCATACAGGCAGACGAATTTGAGGCAGCTCTTGCCCTGTCTGCAAAAAAAGTGGTCTCGACTCTGGGGTTTGGCCTGGATCGTTCGGTTGATATCTTCAGTACGCCACCTCTGATAAACCGTGCTACCGTAAGTGCAGCACAACAGACGGATGTTGCCGCCTATCGCGCAGCTGTCGAGGCTGTTGCGGCTATCGTTTATCAAATCGCGCAGCAGTCGGGGAGTGTCACAGCCGATGCTGTACTGGGCGATCTTGCAGCTGACATAGCTGACAATGACAGCATCGATGGTAGTAGCGGTGGGACATTGAATGTTAATACGTTACAGGTGCTGCAGCAGGATCCCGCTTCTCTGATTATTCCAGATACATCACCAGTGCAAACGGTTGCGGATGTTCACAGTATTTTAGATGCAGAGAAAGTTATTACGGGTTCGACCACGGATACCAGCCGATTACTCGACGGTACGATTATCACACAGCTTGAACCGGTAAGAACAGATGTAGACTCCGATGGTGATGGTGTTATCAATGTAGAGGATGACCTGCCTGAGAATAAAGATGAATCGGTTGACAGTGACGGTGATGGTATCGGTGATAATACGGATCCGGATGATGACAATGATGGCATCCTGGATGTGGATGAAGGCCAGGTTCCATCACCGACAGTTAATGATACCGATGGTGATGGTTTCGATGATGGGGTTGATAACTGCCCGGCTGATTTTAACCCTTCTCAGACGGATACGAATGCAGATCTGGAAGGCGATGCCTGTGACCCGGACGATGATGGTGATGGCGTCAATGATACTGAAGATGCATTTCCACATGATGCGACCAGGACCATAGATACCGACAGTGATGGTGAGGATGATAGCACCGATACAGATGATGACAATGATGGCCTGCCCGATGATTTGGATACGGGTCTGGGGCAGGATGGTTCTACGAGTTGTTCGTTACTGATCGATTGTGATGGAGATGGTGTGCTGGATGGTGCCGATGCCGATCATACTGACGCTAATATAGGGATACGATTTGCACCGGTTGCAAATGATGATTCGGCAACGGTGAATGAGGGACAGAGTGTCATTATCGATTTAGTTGTTAATGATACGATTGCCGGTGCCGGTAATTCTGGTGTCGTAGCAAGTTCCAGCGGTGGTAGTGTGATGATCGATCCGGCGAGTATCGTGATCATCACGCAACCAGTTAATGGTGCTCTGGTCGTGAATGCGGATGGTACAGTAGATTATACGCATGATGCCTCAGAGACCGTTACTGACAGTTTCAGCTATACCATACGCGATACCGGCGGACTGGTTTCCAATGTGGCGGGTGTGAATATTACGGTAGCTCCGGTGAATGATGTGCCGGTTGCCAATGATGATTCTGCCATGGTCGATGAAGGCCAGAGTGTGAATATAGATCTGGCGGTTAACGACACCGATGTCGATAATGCACTTGACCTGGGTAGTATCTCTATCGTTCAGGCTCCGTCGAATGGCTCGCTGGTGGTGAATGTGAATGGTACTGTCGATTACACCCATGATGGTTCTGAAACGCTGGTCGATAGCTTTAGCTATAGCATCCGTGATGTCAGTGGTGCCGTATCTGGTGTGGCAAACGTTAGCCTCGTCATCAACCCGTTAAATAATGCACCTGTGGCTAATGCAGATAGTGCCAGTACCAATGAAGGCCAGGGTGTCAATCTCAATCTCGTGCTCAATGATACCGATGTCGACAGTGCTATTGATGTCAGCAGCATCGTTATCGTTTCAGCTGTTTCAAATGGCCTGTTGACTGTGAATGCGAATGGCACGGTCGATTATATACATGATGGTTCAGAAACTCTGACCGATAGTTTCAGCTATACCATCCGTGATGTATCGGGTGCGCTGTCGAATACGGCAGTGGTTAACATCACGATTATTCCTGTCAATGATGCACCGGTAGCGGGTGCGGATACCGCTAGCTTAAATGAAGGGCAGAGTGTCAATATCGATCTGGCTGCAAATGATACCGATGTCGATGATGCGCTAGACCTGGGAAGCATCGCTATTTCTTCAGCGCCATCAAATGGTCTGTTGGTCATTAATGCTAATGGCACGGTTGACTATACGCACGATGGTTCAAAAACGGTCTCGGATAGTTTCAGTTATACCATCCGTGATGCCAGTGGCGCGGTGTCTAACACAGCGATCGTAACTTTGAACATCACTCTGCAGAACGATGTTCCGGTGGCGAATATCGACAGTGCCAGTGTGAATGAAGGCCAGAGTGTCAATATCGATCTGGCTGCAAATGATACCGATACCGAAGGCCCTGTTGATCTGACATCGATCGTTATCTCGTCGATGCCAACGAATGGTTCGGTGGCGGTGAATGTGAATGGCACGGTTGACTATACACACGATGGTTCAGAGACACTTGCTGATAATTTCAGTTACACCATCCGTGATGCTGATGGGGCTGTATCGAATGTGGCAGCTGTTAGTCTTGCCATCAACCCGCAGAATGATGCCCCGGTGGCGAATAATGATAGTGGTGGTGTAAATGAAGGCCAGGTTGTTATCCTTGATCTGGTGGCTAATGATACCGATGCCGATAACGCGATAGACCTTGCGAGTATCAATATTGTCTCTGCACCTGTTAATGGGTCATTAGTGGTCAATGCCGACGGTACGGTTAGTTATACGCATAATGGTAGTGGAACACTATCGGACAGTTTTACCTATACCATACGTGATGTCAGTGCGGCAGTCTCTAATGTCGCTACGGTCAATCTCATCATTACGGCGCAGAATGATGCCCCGGTGGCTAATGCTGATGCCGGTAGTGTCAATGAAGGTCAGAGTGTCAATATCGATCTAGCGGCGAATGATACCGATGTCGATAATGCGATAGACCTGGGCAGTATCACGATTGTTGCTGCTCCCGTTAATGGTGCATTAGTTATTAATGCCAATGGTACGGTCGACTATACCCATGATGGATCAGAAACATTAGCTGACAGCTTTTCCTACACCATCCGTGATATCAGTGCGGCAGTCTCTAATATCGCTATGGTCAATCTTGCGGTAAACCCACAGAATGACGTGCCGGTAGCCAATGCTGATACGGGTAATGTCAATGAAGGTCAGAGTGTCAATATCAATCTGGCGGCTAACGATACCGATGTGGATAGTGCGCTTGACCTGGGTAGTATCGTTATCACATCGGCACCGATCAATGGTTCGGTAGTGGTGAATGCAAACGGGTCGGTCGACTATACGCATGATGGAAGCGAAACACTGGTCGATAGTTTCAGTTATAGCATCCGGGACACATCAGGTGCGATATCCAATATTGCGAATGTCTCTCTTGGTATTACACCGCTGAACACTCCGCCGCTCGCTAATGCTGACAGCGGTAGTGTGAATGAAGGTCAGAGTACCCGTATCGATCTTGCAGTTAACGATACCGATGTTGATAACGCGCTCGACCTCGGTAGCATCATCATTACGTCGGGACCTGTCAATGGTTCTGTGGTGGTCAATGCGGATGGTACGGTTGATTATACCCATGATGGTTCTGAGACCCTGGCTGACAACTTCAGCTATACCATACGTGATGCACTTGGTGCGGTATCTAATGTAGCTGCAGTCAGTATTTCGGTCAACGCAGTTAATGATGCACCGATAGCGAATGCCGATAGTGCCAGTGTGGATGAGGGCCAGAGTGTCAATATTGATCTGGCTGCTAACGATACCGATGTCGAGGGACCGGTAGATCTAAGCTCGGTCACTATCGTACTCGCTCCGACAAGGGGCGTATTGGTCGTCAACGCGAATGGTACGGTGGATTACACCCATGACGGCTCTGAAACCCTGTCAGACAGCTTTAGTTATACCATCCGCGATGGCAGTGGTGCTGTCTCTAATACCGCTTCTGTCAGCATAACGGTTAATGCGGTGAATGACGCACCTGTGGCAAATAGTGATAATGCAAGCGTCAACGAAGGTCAGAGCGTCAACATCAATCTGGTAGCAAATGATACCGATGCTGAAAATGCACTCGATCTGAGCAGTATCACGATTGTTGTAACGCCGGCTAATGGCGCATTAGTTATTAACGCCAATGGTACTGTGGGTTACACGCATGATGGTTCTGCAACCATAGCGGATAGTTTCACTTATACCATTCGTGACACGAGTGGTGCTGTATCCAATATCGCTACTGTCGATATCACGATCACACCACAGAATGATGCACCTGTGGCCAATGCTGATAATGCGAATGTAAATGAGGCACAGAGTGTCAATATTAATCTTGCGGCGAATGATACCGATATCGATAATGCGATAGATCTTGCGAGTATCACTATCGTATCTATGCCCGTCAACGGCTCGTTAGTGGTCAATGCAAACGGGTCGGTCGATTACACCCATGATGGTTCTGAAACCCTAGCTGACAGTTTCACCTATACGATACGCGATGCTCTGGGTGCGATTTCGAACACAGCGGTCGTCAATATTTCAGTCAATGCAATCAATGATGTTCCCGTTGCCAATGCCGATAATGGCAGTGTCAATGAAGGTCAGAGTGTCAACCTCGATCTGGCAGCAAACGATACCGATGCGGATAATGCGCTGGACCTTGGCAGTATCGTCATTACATCCTTCCCATCCAATGGTTCGGTAGTCGTCAATGTAAACGGATCGGTCGATTACACCCATGATGGTTCTGAAACCCTGACAGACAGTTTCAGTTATACCATCCGTGATGCCAGTGCTGCCGTATCTGCAGCGGCTACGGTGACACTTAGCGTTATACCGGTTAATGATGCACCGCTTGCAGCTGCTGATACGGGTAGCGTCAATGAAGGTCAGAGTATCAATATAAATCTTGCGGCCAACGATGTGGATGTAGATAGCGCGATTGATCTGACCAGTATCACCATTATCGTGGCTCCTTCGAACGGTGTACTGGTCGTTAATGTAAACGGATCGGTTGCTTACACCCATGATGGTTCTGAAACGTTATCGGATAGCTTTAGTTATACCATCCGTGATACCAGTGGCGCGGTATCCAATACCGCTACGGTCAATTTAACAGTGGTCCCACAGAACGATGCGCCGGTCGCCAATGCTGATAGCGGTAATGTCAATGAAGGCCAGAGCCTCAATCTTAACCTGGCGGCTAATGATACTGATGCTGAGGGCTCTGTTGATCTGACATCGATCGTTATCTCGTCAGCACCATCAAATGGTTCGGTGGTGGTGAATATAAACGGTACTGTCGACTATACGCATGATGGTAGTGAGACACTTACCGACAGCTTTACTTATACGATCCGTGATGCAGCTGGTGCAACATCTAACGTTGCCACGGTCAGTCTCGATATCGTACCGCAGAATGACGCTCCGGTAGCCAATGCTGACAGTGCCAGTGTGGATGAAGGACAAAGTGTCGTTATTAATCTGACAGCGAACGATACCGATGCTGAAGGCCCTGTCGATGTGACATCGATCGTTATCACATCGCCCCCCGTGAACGGTTCTCTGGTCGTCAATGCAAACGGCACGGTCGATTACACGCACGATGGTTCGGAAACTCTGACAGATAGCTTCGCTTATACCGTAAAAGATGCCAGTGTCGCCGTATCAAATACCGCTACTGTCAGTCTTTCTGTTAACGCCATAAATGATGCGCCTGTTGCCGGTGCCGATAATGGTATTGTGAATGAAGGACAAAGTATCAGTCTCAATCTGGCAGCGAATGACAGCGATGTTGATAATGCACTCGACCTTACCAGTATCACGATCGTCGCTGCGCCTGGCAATGGTTCGGTGATCGTCAATGGCAATGGTACGGTTGATTATACGCACGATGGCTCAGAAACATTGGTCGATAGCTTTACTTACACCATCCGTGATATCAGTGCGGCGGTATCCAATACCGCTACGGTCAATTTAACAGTGGTGCCGCAGAATGATGCGCCGGTCGCCAATGCTGATAGCGGTAATGTGAATGAAGGGCAAAGTATCAGCCTCAATCTGGCAGCGAATGACAGCGATGTTGATAATGCTCTCGACCTTACCAGTATCACGATCGTTGCGGCACCTGGCAATGGTTCGGTGGTTATCAATGCCAATGGCACGGTCGACTACACACACGATGGCTCAGAAACACTGGTCGACAGCTTCAGTTATACCATCCGTGATGCCAGTGCAGCGGTGTCGAATATCGCTACGGTAAGCCTTACGGTCAATCCACAGAATGATGCACCGGTTGCGAATGCTGATAGTGCCAGTGTGAACGAAGGCCAGAGCATTAATATTAATCTGGCGCTCAATGATACCGATGTCGATAATGCACTCGATCTGAGCAGTATAGTTATATCTTCTGCACCAGCGAACGGTTCGGTGATCGTTAATGCCAATGGGTCTGTCGATTACACACACGATGGTTCGGAAACACTGGCCGATAGCTTTACTTATACCATCCGTGATGCAAGCGGAGCCTCGTCGCAGGTGGCAGTTGTATCGCTCAGTATTATCGCGGTAAACGATGCGCCGGTTGCCAATGCTGATAGCGGTAATGTGAATGAAGGGCAGAGCCTAAATCTTAACCTGGCGGCGAATGATAGCGATGTTGATAATGCTCTCGACCTTGCCAGTATCACGATCGTTGCGGCACCTGGCAATGGTTCGGTGGTCATCAATGCCAATGGCACGGTCGACTACACACACGATGGTTCGGAAACACTGGTCGACAGCTTCAGTTATACCATCCGTGATGTCAGTGCAGCGGTGTCGAATATCGCTACGGTAAGCCTTACGGTCAATCCACAGAATGATGCACCGGTTGCCAATGCTGATAGTGCAAGCGTGAACGAAGGCCAGAGCATTAATATTAATCTGGCGCTCAATGATACCGATGTCGATAATGCACTCGATCTGACCAGTATAGTTATATCTTCTGCACCAGCGAACGGTTCGGTGATCGTTAATGCCAATGGGTCGGTCGATTACACACACGATGGTTCGGAAACACTGGTCGATAGCTTTAGCTATACCATCCGTGATGCAAGCGGAGCCTCGTCGCAGGTGGCAGTTGTATCGCTCAGTATTATCGCGGTAAACGATGCGCCGGTGGCTAATGCAGATAGCGGTAATGTGAATGAAGGGCAAAGTATCAGCCTCAATCTGGCAGCGAATGACAGCGATGTTGATAATGCTCTCGACCTTGCCAGTATCACGATCGTTGCAGCACCTGGCAATGGTTCGGTGGTCATCAATGCCAATGGCACGGTCGATTACACACATGATGGCTCGGAAACACTGGTCGACAGCTTCAGTTATACCATCCGTGATGCCAGTGCAGCGGTATCCAATATTGAGACAGTAAGCCTTACGGTCAATCCACAGAATGATGCACCGGTGGCGAATGTGGATAACGGTAATGTGAATGAAGGACAGAGCATCAACCTTGATCTGGCGGCAAATGATACTGATGTCGATAATGCACTCGATCTGACCAGTATCACGATCGTTGCAGCTCCCGCTAATGGTGCGTTAATCGTCAATGCGAATGGGTCTGTCGATTACACACACGATGGTTCAGAAACACTGGTCGATAGCTTTAGTTACACCATCCGTGATGCCAGTGCAGCGGTATCCAATATTGCGACAGTAAGTCTTACGATTAATCCACAGAATGATGCGCCGGTGGCGAATGCTGATAGTGCCAGTGTGGATGAAGGTCTAAGTGTCAATATTAATCTGGCGCTCAATGATACGGATGCTGAGAATGCGCTTGACCTTGCCAGTATGACGATTGTAACTGCGCCGGCTAATGGTTCGGTAATCGTTAATGCCAATGGCACGGTCGATTACACACATGATGGCTCGGAAACACTGGCCGATAGTTTCTCTTACACTATCCGTGATACCAGTGCCGCAGTATCACAGGTGGCTACAGTGACGCTCACTATTGTGCCGGTAAATGACCCACCTGTCGGTAATGTAGATAGTTTCACTGTGGATGCAACAACGGCTACAGTCCTGGATGTGCTGGCAAATGATACAGATGTTGATGGCGGTGTTTTGAGCATATCTAATGTGTCACAGGGTAGTAAGGGCAGCACTGTCACACATGATGGATCAACGATCACATTTACCGATGTCAATAAT
>DROB01000463.1 GCA_011321985.1 Gammaproteobacteria bacterium
GCAAGAAGCGTGGTCCTTTCTAATGTCAACTGGTTATCAAGCTAATTCTAATGTTAAAGGAAATCTGTATGCTTGGGCTGTACAGTCGGGTAATGTTGGCACTGCAGTAGTACCAATACCCGCAGCGGTTTGGTTATTCGGTTCTGGTCTTATCGGTTTGATTGGATTAACTAGACGCAAGAAAGCATAAATCTTAATCAATTCTGATTATCTAATGGCGGCTTTTTAGTCGCCTTTTTCATTTCTGCTGACCGTCCGCTTATGGCATAAGCGGGCCTTTGGTTAAAAGAGTATATTGCGTGATACTGACAGTGTCTGTGTGACCAGGTCCCCGTTGCTACAATTCAGACTTTATCTTGAACCCTTGTTGCCTGAATTAAAGTAAATCTTCTAATATCTCATTCAGAAATAAAAAACCTTTATCGGTGGTGCGTACGGATTCTCTGTCGATCGATAGTAAAGATGTGTCGATATCTCCTACGGCTGCTTTTAATGCATCGTACGTCAGCCCGGTATGGTGTTTAAAGTATCGGATATCACTGCCTGATTTCAGGCGTAGTGCATTGAGTAGAAACTCGAACAGGATGTCCTTCTGGCCCAGCACCTGTTCGCCTGAAACAGTATCTCCAGCCATCATTTTGTCTATGTACTGTCGTGGTTGACGATGTTTCCATCGACGGAGGATACGGGTCGAATCATCGCTAGATCTTGTTGTCAGCTTTCCGTGTGCGCCAGCACCTATACCGATGTAGTCACCGAAGTGCCAGTAGTTCAGGTTATGCCTGCATTGCTGTCCTGCCCTGGAATAAGCGGAGATCTCGTATTGATGATATTTGTTTTCTTCCAGGACACTCTGGCATTGCGTCTGCATCTCCCAGATCAGATCTGTATCAGGTAAGACTGGCGTGTGTTTGTGAAAATAGGTATTGGCTTCGATGGTCAGCTGGTAGTGCGAGATGTGAGCTACCTCAAATGTACAGGCCGTTTTTATATCATCGATGGCCTGCTCGATAGTCTGCCGGGGAAGGCCGAACATCAGGTCGAGATTGATGTCGGTAAAACCGGCTTCTCTCGCAGTTTCGACCGCCGTCAGTGCCTGTTTATTATCATGGATGCGTCCCAGGATCTCCAGAAGCCTACGGTTAAAGCTCTGTATGCCGATAGACAGGCGGTTGACTCCGGCCTCTCTGAAAGCGGTAAATTTTTCCTGCTCAAAGGTACCTGGATTGGCTTCCAGAGTGATCTCGATGTCGTCAAATTTAAACAGCGTCCGGGCGTGATCGATGATCTGATAGATAGCCTCGGCAGAAAATAAACTGGGGGTGCCGCCACCAAAAAAAATACTGCTCAACGTGCGCTGCTGGCAGTTTTTGTACTCGTTATCCAGGTCGGCCAGCAGGGCTGTTACATAACGTTGTTCATCAAAGGAAGCATTTTTTTCATGCGAGTTAAAGTCGCAATAAGGGCATTTTTTTACGCACCAGGGGATATGTACGTAAAGGCTTAATGGGATAGTGTTTTTCACTGGGATATCAGGCAAAAAAGAAGAGGCATAACTTTAACAGTTATACCTCTTACAATGTAGCTTGAATAGGTCAGATATTGCTTAGGTACCTGACTGAGGGTTTATGCTGTTTTCAAACCACACTGTTGGTTTCCCGGCACCGCGATATCGATGCGTGCCGGAGGTTCAAGATCCAGGGAATCCATGATGGCAACGAACTCTTCTTCGGATCGGTTGTTTCCGAGCCTTGGATTAAAGGTTTTTTCCCGAGCGATAGTGCTCGAGGTAAAGCCTGAATAGTCATGACCCGGATAGACGATGGTCTCGTCACCCAGGGTAAATAATTTTTGGGTTATCGAATGATACAGTGCTCTGGCATCACCCGATTGAAAATCGGTACGACCACAGCCATTGATCAATAGTGCATCGCCGGTAAAGACAGCACCTTCGATACGGTAGCTGATATCGGTATTGGTGTGTCCGGGTGTGTAGATAACATCGATTATCTCATTGCCGAGATTCAATGTATCACCATCCGACAATAAGAGGTCTGCACACTTTGATTCACTGTTTTTATGAACCGCAGCCGAACTGTTAAATTCATCTCTTAATAGGCCGGAGCCCGTTACGTGGTCTGCATGGATATGCGTCTCCAGTGTATACTTTAGTGCCAGACCAAGTTGTTTGATAAATTTTTTGTCGCGCTCGACCTGTTCTTTAACCGAGTCGATCAACGCGGCCTGTTTTGTTTCTTCGTCCCATAACAGATAGCTGTATGTGCTCGTTGTGGGATCAAATAGTTGTTCGATTCTCATCGGGTTGCTCCCGTAAATAATGTGATTAGTGACAATGTTGATAATGCTCAATGCCACCTATATTGGTGACATTGTTAAATCCCAGGCCAGCCAGTATCTTCTCCGCCATTACGGCACGAGCACCTGCCTGACAGTAGACCAGTACCGGGGTTGCTCTATCCAGACGTTCATGTGCGAGCACGGGTAAAACCGAGAGCGGAATATTTTTTGCATCAGGCAAAGCGCCGCGGTTAAACTCATCTGCGTTGCGAACATCGAGCAGGGTTGCACCACTCTGCATGGTCTGGCGAATATCGTCACACGTTAAGTTTGTCATAGTTTTTACCTTTTAATGATTAAGACTTTTTATTTGAGATGGTTAGTCGAATAATGGCATAAGTCAGTATCAATGCGATGGCTATAATCGAATATGTAAGAGCATCAAAAATCATGACTGTTCCCCTTTTCTATTAATGTTATGTATTAGTATAGTCTAATATAATAAAGTTCAGGTAAAATAACCAATGATTTATATCAATAATCGCCCTTTTATTGAAAAAAGCCCGCCAAAGCGGGCTGTTACGGGCTAAATTATTTCTTTCCTTATTTTAAAATCAATAACTTAGGAAAGGGTTTTCTTGCAGAAATACCAGTCTGTGCATTCATAGCCTTCATTCATACGTGCTTCAGCTGCTTCAGCCGTGGCTGGCGGTGGCACGATGACCTTATCTCCGGGTTGCCAGCCTTCAGGTGTGGCAACCTTTTCCCGGTCAGAGGTCTGTAGCGCGGTGACCAGACGAACAAACTCGTCGATCGAGCGACCATTGGTCATCGGATAATAAACCATGGCTCTTAATATGCCTTTGTCATCGATGATGAAGGTGGCGCGTACCGCCGAAGTATCTGCCGCACCAGGATGGATCATGCCGTAGGACCGGGCTACTTTCATATCCAGATCCGCGATGATGGGGAAAGGGATATCGATGCCGAATTTCTCTTTGATATTTCTCACCCAGGCAAGATGTGAATAATGGCTGTCGATAGAGAGGCCCAGAAGTTCGGTATTGACCGCCTGAAATTCATCATGGCGTTTGGCAAATGCCATGAATTCTGTGGTGCACACGGGGGTGAAATCTGCCGGGTGCGAGAATAAGACCAGCCATTTACCTTTGTAGTCGGCCAGTGTTTTATTGCCATGTGTGGTGATTGCGTTAAAGTCGGGGGCGGCTTCGTTCAAACGTGGCATGTTGTAGCTTGTGTCGGTGGAGTCTTGCATTATTAATTCCTCATTAAGTTGCTCTGGTTAAAGCGTTGGTTTTACGCCATGGAGTTAATAATACGGCCCAGCGATTAATTAATCTAATTGATTGATTTAATTGTTTTAATAGTTAAAACCTATCAAGTCATATGTACACAGCTAAAAGCGCATTGTTTGATGGCGTTGCGGATGGCATCGATGACTTCAGGTCGAGTGAAGGAGCTGCGCCATGCGATGGCGACCGTGCGCTGGGGTGCGTGTGTAGCGAATCGTCGTATCTTGAGTAGTCGCTGTGAGTATCTGTCGGCACCGGCGGCTGTGCAGGGCAGCATGGTGATGCCCATGCCCGATGCAACCATATGCCTTAATGTCTCCAGGGAGCTGCCTTGCAGTATCGATTGCGTGTTGATGTTATTCGTGTTCGCGCATGACGGGCAGGCATCGATGACCTGATCTCTGAAGCAGTGCCCGTGTCCGAGCAGGATCATTTCATCGCTCTGCATATCTGCCAGCTGTAGCTCCTGTTTCATATTTAACGGGTGCGAAGCGGGTAGCAGTGCGACAAAAGGTTCATCGTATATCGATGATGTCAGTAAGCCGTGTCCGGCAAAAGGCAGTGCGATAATAATGATATCGAGTTCACCATTTTGCAGTTTTTCTTTTAACACGTGGGTGAAATTTTCTTCTATCACCAGTGGCATGTCAGGGGCCAGTTCTTTTAGTTGCGGGATAAGTTCGGGATACAGATAAGGGCCGATAGTGTAGATGGCACCAACACGTAATGTGCCATGGAGCTGATCTTTACCCTGGCTCGCAATCTGTTTTATCTGCTCGACTTCTTCCAGTGCACGTTTTGCCTGTATGATGATCTTCTCACCGATATCGGTAATGCGGACCTCATGGTTCGCGCGTTCGAACAGGCTGATATCGAGTTCTCCTTCCAGTTTTTTTATCGCGACACTGAGGGTAGGCTGGCTGACGAAACAGGCTGCAGCCGCCCGACCAAAATGCTTGTGCTGGGCGACGGCGATAATGTAGCGTAATTCGGTTAGGGTCATGGTTGACTGGCGATCAATCGTTTATGCAGCCAGATAATGAGCAAAATCCCGGGGATGGCGATAAGCGTACAGAGCAGGAAAAAGCCTGACCAGCCGACGGCATCGACCATATATCCTGTCGGTGCGGCGGCGAAGACACGGGGCATGCCCATAAAGCTGGTAAGTAGCGCGAACTGGGTGGCGGTGAACCGTTTGTCTGTCAGGCTGGCGATAAAACCGATGTAGGCGG
This sequence comes from Gammaproteobacteria bacterium, assembly GCA_011321985.1. GTDB lineage: Bacteria > Pseudomonadota > Gammaproteobacteria > SZUA-229 > SZUA-229. The sequence continues at coordinate 4,844 of DROB01000463.1, forward strand.
CAGTGCCCAGGCCTGCGCTCAGGTTCTCAAAGGCGATGACCAGGGTGAGCAGTGGCAGGTCATATCCGGTGTCGGCCAGCCAGATAAACCCTGCTGTTGATACCGACTGTAAAATACCGAACCAGAGTAAGCTCCGATAGATGCCGTGACGCATTACGAGCATACCGCCCACAAAGGTGCCGACAAGGGTGATCGGGAAGCCAAAAACTTTCACGATACCGGCGATCTCTGTTTTGGTGAAGCCCAGATCCAGGTATAACGGTGTGGTCATCTGCCCGGCCATGGTGTCGCCAACCTTGTATAAAAAAATAAAGATCAGGATGATGATGGCGTAGTCACGGGTAAAATATTCTTTAAAAGGTTTGATCACCGCTTCTTGCAGTGTTTCAGGCTTGCCGTGTTCGCTATCCGGTTCCGGTGCCAGTAAAGTCGCGACCAGACCGGCGCTCATGGATGCTGCCATGATCAGATATACCCAGTGAAATGCCATGTGGTCAGCTAAAAATAAACCGCCACCAGTTGCCAGCAACATACCTGTACGATAACCGCCGACATACAGCGATGCACCCATTCCCTGTTCGTCATCTTCCAGTGACTCCCGGCGGTAAGCGTCGATGACGATGTCCTGGCTGGCAGAAAAAAAGCTGAGTAGCAGCGCGGCGAGTGCGGTCATCAATAACATCTGTGATGGGCTGGAAAAACCGAGCAAGGCGATCGAGGCAGTTAGGCAGAGCTGCCAGATAAATAACCAGCCACGCCGACGACCCAGTAATGTCGGTGAATAACGATCCATCAACGGGGCCCAGACAAATTTAAGTGTGTAGGGCAGGCCGACCAGTGCGAACAGGCCGATGGTCCCCAGGTCGACACCGACATCGAACATCCATGCCTGTAGCAGAGAGCCCGTGAGCAGCAGGGGGAGACCACCAGAGAACCCCATGACGAAAGCGATCAACATGCGTCCGGTAAAGAGTGACTGAAATACCTGTAACCAGGAAGATTTATGCTGTTCGAGTTGAGGGTGTGCGTGTTTCAAGTGTGTCTGGCTCGATCAGCTCAGCGTGTAATCGTAATCGATGATCAGAGGTGAGTGATCAGAGAAGCGTTCATCCTTATATATATCAGCTGCTTTAACGTACGGTTTTAACTTTGGTGTAATGATCTGGTAATCGATACGCCAGCCGGTATTATTCGCCCAGGCCTGTCCTCGATTAGACCACCAGGTGTACTGATCGGGTAATTGATTGACCACGCGGAATGCATCGACATAACCGATCTCATCGAACAAGTTATCCATCCAGGCACGTTCTTCCGGTAGGAAGCCGGAGTTTTTCTGATTGCCCTTCCAGTTTTTGATGTCGATTTTTTTGTGCGCGATATTCCAGTCACCACAGATAATAAACTCACGACGTTTGCGCAGCAGGCTCTGCAGGTAACCCTGAAAACGCTCCATAAAATCAAACTTGACCTGCTGTCGTTCTTCACTGGCAGAACCGGAATGCATGTACAGTGAGATCACGCTGAGTTTTTCAAATTGAAATTCGATGAACCGGCCTTCGATATCGATATCGTGCCAACCGATGCCTTTGTTCACTTTTCTGGGTTTTACCTTGCTGTAGATAGCGACACCGCTATAGCCTTTTTTCTCGGCATCATGGTATTCGCAATAGTAGCCTCTGGGGGAAAATATCTCATCACCAAGCTGGTGGAACTGTGCTTTGGTCTCCTGGATACAGACCACATCCGGGTCCATTTTTTTCAGCCAGTCAAAAAACCCTTTCTTCGCGGCAGCGCGGATACCGTTGGTATTTGCAGATATGATACGCATACATTTTCTTCTTATAATGAGGCTGCCTATGATACCTTAAAATCACGTATACTTCGCATGAACAAATCGAGTTGTACCGAGTATGCAAGAAAATAAAAAACGATTTATAGAGCTGGCGATAAAATACCAGGTATTAAGGTTCGGTGAATTTACCCTGAAGTCCGGTCGCATCAGTCCGTATTTTTTTAATGCGGGTCTATTTAACAGCGGTTATGCTCTGGCAGAACTGGGCCGTTGTTACGCGCAGACCATTATCGAAAATAACATCGATTATGATGTTCTGTTCGGCCCGGCATATAAAGGGATACCCCTGGTCGCTGCCATCGCATACGCTCTATCCGCCGATCATGATATCGATAAGCCTTATTCGTTCAACCGTAAGGAGGCGAAAGATCATGGTGAGGGGGGGCTTATCGTCGGTTCCGAGTTAACGGGTAAGGTGTTGATCGTCGATGATGTGATCACCGCAGGCACGGCGATCCGTGAAGCTGTTGATATCATCACAGCGGAAGAGGCAGAAACATCAGCAGTATTGATTGCGCTTGACCGGCAGGAAAAAGGTAAGGGAGCGTTATCGGCGATTCAGGAGGTGGATCGAGATTATGGGATAAAGGTGTTCAGCATTATTACTCTGTCGGATCTGATTACTTATCTGGAAGGGGATGATGTGTTTGGTCGGTATCTGGGGGTGATGCGGGATTATCGTAGCGAGTATGGTGTTTGATCTCTTCTTTTATTTGGGCATTGTGGGGCGAGACCCGCAATGCCTGGATAAAAGAAGAAGTAAATATCAAGAAAAGAAAGGGAAAGCATCCCTCAACACAAAAACCTATACACTGCCATGACGGCACGGCAGCCAGAAAACATGTAATCAACAGTATAAAATTACAACAACACCAGATTATCGCGATGAATCAATTCAGCCTCATTGATATAGCCGAGAATAGACTCTATCTGTTCACTGACCTGCCCTTTGATTAGCAGGCTTTCCTTGCTGTCATAGTTAACCAGCCCACGCGCGATCTCAGTGCCCTCATGGTCGATGCAGCTGACCACTTCACCACGTTGGAAATGGCCTTCGACTTTATTGACCCCGACGGCTAGCAGGCTGACTCCCGATTTCTGGAGTGCCTTACTCGCTCCGGCATCGAGAAACAGTCTCCCGGAAATTCTGAGTTGATTGGCAAGCCATTGTTTCCGCGCGGTCATCGGTTCATTATCCGTGGTTAGCAGAGTGCCGACGGCATCACCATGAGCGATTTTCAGCAGGATATCCTCTTCAGATCCACAGGCGATAACCGTCGTTGTACCTGATCTTGCCGCGCGTTGCGCAGCTGTAATCTTTGTCCGCATGCCACCCTGGCCGAGTGTGCCACCATCACCGGCCATGGCGCTGAGTCCGGGATTACTAGCAGATGACTGAGGGATCAGTTCGGCATCATCGTTGTTGCGAGGGTCTTTGTTAAACAGGCCCTGCTGGTCGGTGAGGATAATCAGTGTGTCTGCTTCGACCAGGTTGCTTACCAGTGCGGCGAGGGTGTCGTTGTCACCGAAGCGGATCTCATCAGTCGCTACCGTATCATTTTCATTTATGATCGGAATAGCACCGAGTTGAAGCAGGGTCTTGAGTGTGCTGCGGGCATTGAGATAGCGTTGACGGTTGCCCAGATCTTCATGTGTCAGCAGTACCTGGGCCGTGTGTATTCTGTGGTTTTTAAAACAGCTCTCGAAATGTTGTATCAGACCCATCTGGCCCAGTGCTGCCGCAGCCTGTAATTCGTGCAATGTGTGTGGCCGCTGGCTCCAGCCGATACGTGCCATACCCTCAGCAACTGCACCGGAAGACACCAGTAATACCTGCTTGCCTGTATCACGCAGCTCTGCGATCTGTTCAGCCCAGGACTGGATGGCTTCATGGTTCAGACCACGACCATCATCGGTGATCAGTGAGCTGCCGATTTTTACCACCCAGCGTGTGGATTCGCCAACCGCTTTGCGTGTTGTAAGAGAGTCGGCGGTCATCAGTTCTGTTCTTCTTCCTGTTCTATCTCGATTTTTGAGTAAGGATCGTTTTCGCTGCTGTTCTGTTCCTGTAGTTTTTCTCGGTCGGTTTCCCGATACGCCTCCAGCTGTTTCATGATATCGAAGGCCAGGGTTTCTGTGCCTGTCTTGCTGAGAGCGGAGATGATGTATACGGGGCCCTTCCAGTTTAGCTGCTGGACAATATCATCCCGCCGGGTTTTTATCGTTTCATCATCGAGTAGATCTGTTTTATTTAATACCAGCCAGCGCGGTTTCTGCGCGAGATCATGACTGTAATTATCCAGTTCATTAATAATGGTTCTGGCCTCATCGACCGGGTCACTGCCATCAAAGGGGGCCAGGTCAACGATGTGCAATAACAGCTGTGTACGTGACAGGTGTTTTAGAAATTGTATGCCCAGGCCTGCTCCTTCCGAGGCTCCCTCGATGATGCCGGGAATATCGGCCACCACAAAACTCTGGTTTATACCCACGCGTACGACTCCCAGATTGGGGAATAAAGTGGTAAACGGGTAATTGGCCACTTTGGGTTTCGCGGAGGAGACGGCGCGGATAAAGGTGGATTTACCGGCATTGGGTAATCCGAGCAGACCGACATCGGCCAGCACTTTCAGTTCGAGGCGTAAATTACGTCGTTCACCTGCCGAACCGGGCGTACACTTTCTGGGAGCCTGATTGATCGAGCTCTTGTATCGCGCATTGCCCAGGCCATGGAAACCACCCTGGGCTACCTTGATCTGTTGCTCATTTCTGGTTATGTCACCGATGAGCTCATCGATGTCATCGTCATAGATCAAGGTGCCGATGGGCACGGGGATATACAGATTATCACCGCCGGGACCGGTCATTTTCTGACCACCGCCCCGGATGCCTGACTGGGCGGTGTAGGTTCGCACATGGCGAAAGTCAGCCAGTGTATTGATATCGTGATCACCGACCAGATAAACGCTACCGCCATTGCCGCCGTCACCACCGTCAGGGCCGCCGAACTGGATATATTTTTCCCGGCGAAAGCTGACCACGCCGGTTCCGCCATCACCGGCAATAACACTTATGGTTGCTTCATCGACAAAACGCATTCTGGTTTTCCTGTTTTTGGTGTGCGCATGCTGGCAATCGCGCTTTACAAAGCACTCCTACAGGGTGCGGCAGGAGCAAAATTTATTCCGCGATCTGTGCCAGAGCGTTGATTCTACTGTTAGTTGCTTAAAATAAAAAACCGAAGTGCCCCTTACCTGCTTCCCTGTAGGCAAAGCTTCCGCTCCTGCTCACGCCTCTTACCTACTTCCCTGTAGGCAAAGCTACCGCTCCTGCTCGCGCCCCTTACCTACTTCCCTGTAGGCAATAAAAAAGCCCCATGCGGGGCTTTTATAACCGCAGTGGTTAAGTTGTCCCTAGCTTGCAGGTGTCACACTGATCGTTCTACGGTTGAGCGGGCCACGTGTTTCAAAAAGCACCTGACCGTCTGTTTTGGCAAACAGGGTATGGTCGCGACCCATGCCTACATTTACACCAGCGTGGAATTGTGTGCCGCGTTGACGTACGAGGATATTACCTGCAACGACGGCCTGACCGCCAAATTTCTTTACGCCAAGTCGTTTCGATTGTGACTCGCGTCCGTTTTTGGTACTACCGGCTGCTTTTTTATGTGCCATTGTTCAGTGCTCCTAAGCAGAGATGCCGGTTACTTCGATCTCAGTATAGTACTGACGATGACCGGTTCTTTTTTGATGATGTTTACGACGTCTGAATTTCATGATCTCGACTTTTTTGGCGCGACCATGTGATTTGATGGTCGCGGTGACTTTGCCGCCATCGACGTAAGGTGCGCCGATATTGATGTTGTCACCGTCAGCGATCAGCAGCACTTTGTCTAAGTCGACAGTTGCGCCCTCTTCAGCGTCCAGTTTCTCAATGCGACATACATCGCCCTGAGCCAGTTTGTATTGTTTTCCACCAGTACTGATTACAGCGTACATGGGTGTTCTCCGAAATATCGTGACAGAAAGGGCGCGAATTATACGTGGTTGGTCGGGTTCTGACAAGTATGAAAGCGGGGAATTTATAAGATAATTGGCGGAATTTATCCCTGATTCTGACCGAATGGCTTGACCTGCCGGCGCGGACTACATAGGATTCGCACTCCTTATCAATTACGTGATCGCTCTAACAGGTCGATCCGGTAGATTTTCTGGCGTATTTATTTTGTCTGAAGTAGAAAATAAGCAGGCTGAGCAGCTGAGTTTTGATGATGTGATTGCCCTTTGTCAGTCTGATATGCAGGCCGTTGACCTGGTCATCCACCAGCGATTGAGCTCTGATGTCGCGCTGGTCAATCAACTAAGTCACTATATTGTCAATTCCGGTGGCAAGCGGCTGCGCCCGTTAATAGCCATATTGTCAGCAAAAGTCTTTGCTTATCAGGGTGATATGCATTATCTGATGGCCGCGATTATCGAATTTATTCACACCGCGACATTGTTACATGATGATGTGGTCGATGAATCCGATCTGCGCCGGGGTAATGAGACAGCAAATGCACTATTCGGAAATGCGGCCAGCGTGCTGGTTGGCGATTTTCTGTATTCCCGGGCTTTTGAGATGATGGTGGATGTGGATGACATGCGGGTGATGAAGATACTCGCCACCACCACCAACGTGATAGCCGAGGGAGAAGTCATGCAGCTGATGAATGTGCATGATGCCGAGATCAGCGAGGAAAAGTATCTGGAAGTAATCTATTGTAAGACCGCCCGGTTATTCGAAGCGGCGACCCAGCTGGGTGCTATCCTGTGCAACCGCAGTGATGAGGAAGAGCGGGCGATGGCGACATACGGCCGGCATCTGGGAACGGCGTTTCAATTGATCGATGATGTTATGGATTACAGTTCCAGCAGTGATGCAATGGGCAAAAATGTGGGAGATGATCTGGCTGAGGGAAAGCCGACATTACCCCTGATCTATGCCATGACACAGGGTACGTCTGAACAGGCCTCATCGATCAAAGCTGCTATCGAAAAAGGCGGTTATGAGCATATCGATGAAGTACAGCTTATCATCCAGCAGACCGGTGCCCTGGAGTATGCTGAAGCAATGGCACAGGAACAGGCGCAGCTGGCCATCGATTCGCTATCGTGCCTGCCCGATTCAGAAGATAAGATGCTTTTAGAGAGTATTGCGCGACTGTCTGTGTACCGTAATCATTAAAAATAATATTTTAGCCATGGTCGTATGTCAGAGAGACAAAAAACGTTTCTTTGCCTGTCACGAGGATAGTTTTGTTTTTAGCCTCTTTTTGTATCAAATCTTGCTAGAATAGGCGGCTGGTTGTGGCAAATTTGAGTAATAGGACTGTTCAGTGACAAAAGGCACGCTTTATGTAATTTCTGCTGCATCGGGCGCAGGCAAGACTTCGTTGGTCAGTGCCGTGCTGGAGAGGGTGCCGGATGTCGAGGTCTCAGTCTCCCATACCACCCGGGCACCACGTGAAGGGGAAGTGGATGGGGTGAATTACCACTTTGTCGATATGGACCGGTTTGAAGCGATGGTCGAGGCAGGTGACTTTTTTGAGTCAGCCCAGGTATTTGGTAATATGTATGGCACCTCGCGACAACATATCCAGGAGCGTTTGCTTAAAGGCAAAGATGTTATCCTGGAGATCGACTGGCAGGGTGCGCGGCAGATAAGACAGCTGATGGCAGATTGCAAGTCGATCTATGTCGCCCCACCTTCGATAGCCACTCTGCGAGAACGGTTGATTTCTCGTGCTCAGGATGATGAAGCAGTTATCGACAAGCGCATGAAAGAAGCCGTCAGTGAGATGTCGCACTATGCTGAGTTTGAGTATCTGGTCATCAATGATGATTTTGACGAGGCATGCGATAACCTGTCAGCTATAATCGTGGCCGAACGTATGTTGCTGGTACATCAACAACATAAACACGCAGGATTACTGGCAGAGTTATTATGAGCTGTCGGCAGAGTGCTGCAGGATAAATGAGAGGTCAGGGTATGTGTGCCGTGACTTGAAGTAACTTAAAATTCAACTTATTAGAGTACTGGAGAATAAATATGGCACGTCTAACCGTAGAAGATTGCCTGGACAACGTAGAGAATCGTTTTGAGCTGGTGCTGGTCGCAGCCCAGCGTGCACGTCAGTTAGCGATGGGAGCAGAGCCCCTGGTGCCGTTAGATAACGACAAACCGACCGTATTGGCGCTGCGCGAAATAGCCGAAAATTTGATCAATAAGGCGATTCTGGAAGCTCCGGAAGAAACACCGATGGAAGACATCGAGGCGATGATCGAAGGCGACCTGTCTGCAGAGCTCGAAAACAGTTTGAAAGAACATCTTCAGGCTAACCTGAAAGATAGCTAGGATGTCTGAATCGAGCAGATCGTGATTGAAAAGTTCTGATTCAAGGTGTGGAACGCACGCAGTAGCAGGGCTATTGCGAAGTTTCACAACGTGGATGCAGGGCATATAATTGCGGGATGTCGATTCATGACTTATTCAGAGGTTCTCTGGTCGACGCATTCATTTGAGGGTCCACTCTGGATAAATGATAATAGAGGTGCCCTAAAGTCGATTATCGATGAGCACATCGAATACATATACTATATGTGTTTGATGTGCTCATTTTTTTGCCTTAACATGAGCTGATGAATGAGGCTGACGTGAAAAATGAAACCGGATCAAAAGAGCCCGAGCTAGATGTCGAAGAGCGATTTTTAATCTCTGACCTCTGCGACCTGATCTCGCAATACATGGATCAGGAGCAGGTAAAAGAGGTGTACAATGCCTACCTGTTCGGCGCACAGGCACATGAGGGTCAGCATCGCGTTTCAGGTGAGCCCTATATCTATCACCCTATTGCTGTCGCGCGCATATTGGCGCAGATGCATATGGATGTAAAAAGCATCGTTGCCTCCATCCTGCACGATGTCCTCGAAGACACCCCTGCAACCCGAAAATTAATCGAGCGCGAGTTCGGTAAAGATGTTGCTCATCTGGTGGATGGTGTGAGTAAGCTTACCCACATAAAATTCAAGAACAAGATAGAACAACAGGCTGAAAACATACAAAAAGTTCTGCTGGCGATGGCGAAAGATATTCGCGTCATCATGATCAAACTGGCTGACCGTCTGCATAATATGCGTACTCTGGGAGCTCTAAAACCAGAGAAACGTCGGCGTATCGCACAGGAAACGCTGGATATCTATATCCCTATCGCTAACCGCCTGGGTATTTTTACCATCCGGCATGAGTTAGAAAACCTGGTCTTTAAAGCCATGCACCCGATACGCTATCGTGTACTCGAACACGCGGTCAATAAGGCGAGTGGTCATCGTAAAGAACTGATCGACAAGATCAATCAGGCACTGGGCTCGCGACTGGTCGAAATGTCTATCGACGCAAAAATTGTCTCGCGTAAAAAGCACCTGTTCAGTGTGTATAACAAGATGCGTGATAAACGATTGCCCTTCAGCAAGATCCTGGACGTTTATGCACTGCGTGTATTGACCGACTCTGTTGACGACAGCTATCGGGTGCTGGGTATCGTGCACAATTTATTCAAACCGATACCCGGGCGTTTTAAAGATTACATCGCGATCCCCAAGAGTAACGGATATCAGTCACTGCATACCGCCCTGTACGGTCCGCATGGTATCCCTATGGAAGTGCAGATACGGACAGACGAGATGGACAAGTTTGCTGAAAGTGGCATCGCCGCGCACTGGTTATATAAATCACCCGATGAAAAAGGTGCGGTCGCCGCCCACGCCAGAGCACGTGACTGGTTGACGGGAATCCTGGAGATGCAGCAATCGGCGGGTGATTCGCTGGAGTTTCTGGAGAACGTTAAAGTCGATCTGTTCCATGATGAGGTCTACGTGTACACACCCGATGGCGACATCATGAAGCTACCAAGAAATGCGACACCGGTCGATTTCGCTTATGCCGTGCATACCGATATCGGTAATCGTTGTGTTGCGGCAAAACTCGATCACAGTTTTGCCCCTCTGAATACACCGTTATACAGCGGGCAGACGGTAGAGATCGTGACCTCCCCGGGGTCAAGACCCAACGCAGCCTGGCTGAACTATGTGGTGACGGCGAAAGCGAGGAGTAATATCCGTAACTACCTGAAAAATATGCAGGCTGATGAAGCGATGTCACAGGGTCGTCGTCTGCTGGAGCGGTGCCTGAAACCGTTGGGTATGCGGCTGGATGATGTCAAACAAAAAAACCTTCAGAAGGTTTTAAAAGAATATGGTTTTGATGATGTCAGTGGTCTGTTAGAAGATGTCGGCCTGGGTAATCGTCCGCCGAGTCTGGTGGTGAGGCGGCTGGTCCCTGAACGCGTATCGGATGGAGAGTCGGAAGAGACCAGGGAGATGCAGTCACAGGCCGCGCTCGCGATCAGTGGTACCGAAGGTCTGGTGGTATCGTATGGTCGTTGTTGTTATCCCATACCGGGCGATCAGATCGTGGCGAAGCTTAGTAAAGGACGAGGCATCGTCGTGCACCGTGAAGGCTGTAAAAATCTGGAAGCCAGCAATAAACGGAAAAAGTCGGATAATTATATCGATGTACAATGGGCTGATGATGCGAGTGGTGAATTCAGCTGTGAGATAAAACTTGAGATAGAAAATAAATCAGGCTTACTGGCAAGGACAGCAACGGTTATCTCGGATTGTGGGGCCGATATCGAAAATGTTTACATGGAAGATAAAGACGGTTTTTCGATGAACCTCCTGTATCTGATAAAAGTGTCCGACAGAAAACATCTGGCAACATTGATGCGTCGCTTGCGTCGTATTACAACCGTGATGCGCATAGCGCGTATGTAACCGATTAACAAGACGTATTCATTTCGTGTGTCCCAGTAATAAAGAGAGAGAAAAATGACAAAAGAGATCATATCGACAGACAAGGCCCCGCAGGCGATAGGTACTTATTCCCAGGCCGTCAAAACAGGAACAACCGTTTATATGTCAGGGCAGATCGCTCTCGTACCCGAAACCATGGAGATGGTAGAAGGGGATATCAAAGATCAGATAAACCGTGTATTTCAGAATTTACGGGCGGTTGCAGATGCAGCCGGAGGTGACCTGTCGGATATAGTGAAATTAAATATTTTTCTGACCGACCTGTCAAACTTCCCGCAGGTGAACGAAGTTATGGCTGAATATTTTCAGCAACCGTATCCGGCACGAGCTGCGGTCGGTGTGCGTGCCCTACCCAAAGATGCCGGTGTCGAAATGGATGCAGTTCTGGAGCTCGATGCCTAGATTCCGGTCTCCCCCGCATGTGATGGGGTAGGGGCATGGCGACGAGGTCTGTATCGATGGAGGATGATAAAGCTGAAAATTTTGAGTATCAGTCGGTACAGGTCCTGCATGGTGTTGGTCCTGCCGTTGCCGAAAAACTGAAGCGACTCGAGATATATACTATACAGGACGTATTGTTTCATCTGCCGATGCGATATGAGGACAGGACCAGGTTGACTGCACTGGGTTCTCTGCAGATGGGCCAGCAGGCACTGGTCGAAGGGGTGATAGACCACTGTGAGATAAAGTTCGGGGGTCGTGGGCGGCGAAGCCTGCTGTGTTATCTGTCTGATAATACGGGAGCCATCGTGTTGCGCTTTTTTCATTTCAATAAAGCACAACAGAATAATCTGGCAGCAGGAAAACGATTACGTTGTTTTGGTGAAGCGAGGAGAGGTGCGACACGACTGGAGTTTGTCCATCCCGAGTATCAGATCATCCAGTCAGAAAATTCTGTCATAGAAAAATCACTTACTCCGGTCTATCCGAAGACAGAAGGTGTGCATCAGACCTTGCTTAAAAAAATATCGGAGCAGGTATTAGCCAAAATCAACCAGGGCTTTTTGATCGACTGGTTGCCAGAGCCGACGCTACGACAGCATCAGTTTCCGGATCTGGTCGATGCGTTATCTCATGTGCATCGACCGGATAAAGAAGCTAACGTGTTTGCTCTAAATGAATGTAAAACGAGAGAGCAGCAACGTCTCATATTCGAAGAGCTGGTTGCGCATCAGCTGAGTTTCCTGCAGGCACGCCGGGAGATTAAAAAAATAACGGCGATATCCCTGTCTGTTTCAAAAGCAGACTATGCCTCATTCAAGCGTTGTCTGTCTTTTGAGCTGACCCGGGCGCAGGAGAGAGTCATCGCAGAAATTTTTTCTGATATCGATAAAGGCCATCCGATGCTACGACTGGTGCAGGGTGATGTTGGATCTGGGAAGACGGTTATTGCCGCGGCGGCAGCGATGGCGGTGATCAATTCCGGACATCAGCTTGCGATAATGGCTCCGACCGAAATCCTGGCTGACCAGCATTTTGTTAACTTTGAGCAATGGTTTTCCGGAGATGTCTGCCTGTTATTGACGGGTAAGGACAAAGGGAAAAGTCGTCAACAGAAACTGGAAAGAATACTCTCTGGTGAAGCCCAGGTCATCATAGGGACGCATGCATTATTTCAGGAGGATGTGGCGTTTAACCAACTGGTCCTGCTGGTGGTGGATGAACAGCATCGTTTCGGTGTGCACCAGCGGTTGGCTCTCCGTGAAAAGAGTAACTTTGGTGGTAATGCCAGAACCAGGAAAAAAAATATCGCCCCGCATCAACTGATAATGACCGCGACACCCATCCCCCGGAGTCTGGCGATGACGGCCTATGCTGATCTGGATTATTCGGTCATCGATGAGTTGCCCAAAGGACGAAAACCGGTGAACACCGTCGTAGTTTCGACTGCACGCAGGGATGAAGTGATCCAGCGTATCGAAAAAGCGTGTGAGCAGGGGGAGCAGGCCTACTGGGTGTGTACCCTGGTCGAAGAATCTGAAGTGCTGCAGTGCCAGGCGGCTGAAGTGGCAGCACAGCAGTTAAGCTCGGAGTTGAAGAAAGTGCGCGTAGGCCTGGTTCATGGTCGTATGAAAGCGCAGGAAAAACAGCGGATTATCACTCGGTTCAAAAACAGGGAAATCAATCTACTGGTTGCTACCACGGTTATCGAAGTCGGTGTCGATGTGCCCAACGCTTCACTGATGGTGATAGAGAATGCTGAGCGCCTGGGCCTGGCACAACTGCACCAGTTGAGAGGGCGTGTCGGGCGCGGTGGTAAACAGAGTGCCTGCGTACTGATGTACCAGCCACCTCTCTCCGAACAGGGCAAGCAGCGTCTGGGCATACTGAGGGAGACCAATGATGGTTTTAAGGTCTCTGAAAAAGATCTACAGCTACGTGGCCCCGGCGAGGTACTGGGAACCCGACAGACCGGTCTGATGCAGATGCGTATCGCCGACATCGTGCGTGATGAACACTGGTTCGAAGCGGTAAAAGATACGGCAGAACACCTTATCGAGCGTCACCCGGATGCAGTAAAGCCACTGGTGCGTCGCTGGTTGGGCAAAGCCGATCGTTTTGTTAATGTTTGAGGCAGCCCTGAACTTGATGTGTCTGAGCTGAGAGATTTATAAAATATTATGACTCCTGAACGTTTGTCCATAATAAAATCCAGTCTGGATAGAAGGCAGACCGACCTTACTGTGGTGATGGAGAACGTGCGCAAGCCACACAACCTTGCAGCCGTTGCGCGCACCCTGGAAGCCGTCGGTGGACTTGAGATTCATGCCATCACCAGACTTACTTCGATCCGTCTTACGCAGATGTCAGCAGGTGGTACTAAAAAATGGATAAAGGTGAGCAAGCATCCTACTACCGAGCAGGGGCTTGGGTATCTAAAACAGAAAGGTTTTCAGATTATCGCGACCAGCCTGTGTGAAAATTCAAAAGATTATCGTGAGGTCGATTACACTCGACCGACAGCCATACTGGTTGGAGAAGAACTTGAAGGTATCAGTGAACAGGCAATGCAGATAGCAGATGAGAGTATCAGTATCCCTATGGCAGGTATGGTGCAGTCCCTGAATGTATCGGTCGCATCGGCACTGGTTCTCTACGAAGCCTATCGTCAGCGGATGGCGGCAGGATCATACGACAGTTGCTCACTTGATAAGGAAACTTATATGACTCTGCTCTTTGAAGCCTGCCACCCAAAAATTGCAAACTGCTGTCAGCAGAAAAGAATTCCTTATCCTGCTATCGATGAAGATGCGCAGATACTGGAACCGTTACCCGGTAGTCGCGCGAAGTCGGATGACAGCTTTGCTGAATGGTGTATGAAAAATACGATATAAGAGTTAGAGGGATATATGGTTGCTGTTATGGTGTGTGCTGTGGAAACACTGAATTAATCAGAGTTTCCTTATAGATTAAACGCAAGCAGGAAATCATTGGTCTGATTTTTTAGTTGTGTCACATCCACATAAGTATTGGATATTCGAAATAATCCCTGTATATAAGTTACCAGAATAAAAGCCAGTTGTTTGGCGGGCAGGAGGGTTGAGGTGTGCTTGAGATCAATAGAAAGTTGCACCCTGTCGGTCATGAACTGTACGAATTTCCTGAAATCGTCGTACAGGAAGGCCTTTAATTCCTTTTCACATAACACTTCATTAACCATACTGTTCACGATCAAGCATCCGTCAGGCTCATCCCTGGATTCAAGTGTTTTGAAAATATCAGAAAATAAAGCGCGAATTCCAGTAGAAAAATCATCATGGCTGATGAGTGCTTGCTGCCGATTATGTGTGATTTCCTGATTGTAGTGTTCGAGTGACCTTAGAAAAATTGTTTTTTTATCTTTAAAGCAATGGTAGAAAGAGCCGTTCAGCATATCCATCTCGGCCAATAGTTGTTTCAAAGAAGTGTTGGCATACCCCTGTCTCCAGAACAGACGCATGGCTAGTCCTAACGCAACAGACTCATCAAAAGTTTTAGTTCTACCCATTTTAAATTCTCGAATTCAGCCTCTTTCGGCCATTATACAATATTTGAGGGTTGACTCAAATAAAGCCAGCAAGTACACTCTCTCTTACTTGAGTAATTAATCAACTATATACAGGAGAGGATAATGTCAGAGTGCGCAGTCATCGTTAGCGGGAAAATAAATAATCAACAGAAAGTAGATGCATACAAAAAAGTCGCCGGGCCTGTTATGGCAAAGTATGGTGCGACGATGCCGCCCCAGGCATACAAGGTAAGTGATCTGGTAGCGGGGCATGCCGCACCCTCTTTTATGCTAAAGATTGAATTTCCGGATAGAGAAAAGGCAGTGGCAGCTTTTGATGATCCTGATTACATCGCGGTAATAAATGAACGCGATGAAGGATTTGGTGATTTAAGTATCTTTGTGATCGAGTAAATCCCGGAACACGATCGGGCAGTGATGGATGAGGCGTTTCTTTGTAAATAATTATCAACTATCACTGTCTCTTTTTTGTTCGCTACCAATATAAAAAATAATTTATACTCAGTATTATGCTTATAATGTTGTCTCAGAAATAGTTTGCAATGCTATTCCAGGTATCCTGTGC
>DROB01000464.1 GCA_011321985.1 Gammaproteobacteria bacterium
AAAATCTTTACCGTCAGATCCTCGCTGAGAACAGTGGTAATCTGATGAGGACACAGGAAGCGCAAGCAGCACTGGATAACCTGTCGGTTAGCCGGAATGCGATCAAGAATGTTCTGCGTGCACAGACGTTGATGACTGCGAACAGTGTCAGGATAATGATGGAGCAGGAGACGATGATGATGGGCGAGTGCCCTGACAGAAAGAAGATGGCCCGTCTTGCATCTCACATGCATTCAAAGATCACAGTCAAAAGTATCAGGAAGAAAGGCAGGAAGTTACTGTACTCTTTCACTGAAGACAAATCAGGGAATCCATTTATGTTGTCCTGTGCAGATCAGCGAGTGACAATCGTCAATTAATAAATTAATAGAGGTGCCCTTAAATGCTCTCCTGCATTCAGGCAGTCTGTTTTTTTGCTGCTAATCGCGGTTAGCAAACCGCTCCTGCAAAAATATCTCGCCCGTAGGAGCGGAATTTATTCCGCGATGCCATGTCTTGCAGGTTTGACCAGACACGCTTGCCGCCTGCACTTACTGCTTAAATATCTGCTGAATCCTGTGCAGTGAAATATCGATACTTGATTTTATGAGACAGCAGAGCTCATTGTAGATGTATTTGAGAATATCCATTTTCTTCTCTCCGAATTTTATCCATTTCAGTGTTGTCGCGTCATCGAATAGCAACGGAGAAAAGCGTAGCATACGGGAGGCATATCTCTGTCAGGCGAACAGGGAAGTCTTTGTAGGAAAATACTGACAGTTGATGACTCGTCACGTCATCAACTGCGCCCTGTCGAGCATTTCTCTCTCTGTGTGGGAACGCAAGAAGTTATTGATTCTGTTTATCTATCTTTGCCCAGGTATCGCGCAGGGTGACGGTACGGTTAAAAGTCAGGCTATCCGTCTCACTGTCCCTGACAAAATAACCCGTGCGCTCAAACTGATAATGGATGCCGGTACGGGCTTCGGCAAGGCAGGCCTCCAGTTTGCAGCGGGTCAAAACAGTGAGTGATTCCGGGTTTAGATGTTCGCTGAAATCATCGCAGCCTGCGGGGTTCGGGTGGGTGAACAAACGATCATACAGATTGACGCTGGCATCTACCGCATGCCCTGCTGATACCCAGTGGATGGTGCCTTTGATCTTTCTACCATCGGGCGAAGAGCCGCCCCGGGTCTCCGGGTCATAGCGACAGATCAGCTCGATCACTTCACCGTTTTCATCTTTTACAAAATCAGTACAGGTGATGTAGTAGGCATAACGTAACCGTACTTCACGGCCGACCGACAGGCGAAAGAATTTTTTTGGTG
Organism: Gammaproteobacteria bacterium; assembly: GCA_011321985.1. Taxonomy (GTDB): domain Bacteria; phylum Pseudomonadota; class Gammaproteobacteria; order SZUA-229; family SZUA-229. The sequence goes on from DROB01000464.1 coordinate 1,308, forward strand.
CGTCTTCCAGAAAATCATCCCGCTCGATGTAGATGGTTTTCGAGAAGCTGATCTCGCGCGTACCCATCTCTTCTTTCTGTGGGTGATTTTTTGCTGTCAGTCCTTCTACCTGTCCTTCCGGATAGTTTTCGATAGTGACTTTTAACGGGTTTAATACCCCCATGACACGTACGGCATGTTCGTTCAGATCTTCACGTACACTGTTCTCCAGCACCGCCATCTCTATAAAACTGTCTTTTTTGGTAACACCGATGCGATCACAGAAGTCACGGACCGATGCCGGGGTATAGCCGCGGCGGCGCATACCGGATATGGTCGGCATCCGCGGGTCATCCCAGCCGCTGACATGTTTATCGGTTACCAGCTGGTTGAGTTTACGTTTGCTGGTGATGGTATATTTGAGTTGCAGCCGTGCAAATTCGATCTGCTGTGGATGGCTGTCCGTTCTGACCTGATCCAGTACCCAGTCATAGAGTGGGCGATGGTCTTCAAATTCCAGTGTGCACAGGGAATGGGTGATGTTCTCGATCGCATCGGAGATGCAGTGTGTGTAGTCGTACATCGGATAGATGGGCCAGTCATCACCGGTACGCTGATGATGGGCTTTTTTGATGCGATACAGGGCCGGGTCGCGCATGTTGATATTGGGTGATGCCATGTCAATCTTCGCGCGTAGCAGGTACTTGCCATCTTCAAATTCACCAGCGCGCATCCGGGCAAACAGATCAAGGTTCTCTTCGATGCTGCGATTACGGTCCGGGCTCTCTTTGCCAGCTTCGGTCAGTGTGCCACGGTATTCACGGATTTCGTCGGCACTCAATGAATCAACATAAGCCTTGCCCTGTTTGATCAGCGCGATCGCATAATCATATAACTGTTGAAAATAATCGGATGAGTAGCAGAGGTTGTCCCATTCGAAATTCAGCCATCTAACATCTTCGATGATGGCATTAACGTATTCGTCATCTTCTTTTTCAGGGTTGGTATCATCAAAACGTAAATTACATTTGCCTCTGAAGTCCTCGGCGACACCGAAGTTCAGGCAGATCGACTTGGCGTGACCGATATGCAGGTAGCCATTAGGTTCGGGCGGGAAACGTGTCTGCACTGCGTGGTGTTTGCCCGAATCCAGATCACTCTGGATGATGTTGCGGATGAAGTTTGTCGGTGTGGTATTTTCGTCTTCAGCTGACATGATGTATTTTTTATAGTAGGCGAATCAGCGGGCTATTCTAACGCTGAAATGAGGTTTCTGCTGAGTTTTATTTTTCGGCTCTGCAGCGCAGGACAGCTGACTCATCATCTACTCTGGAGCCGGGGTGCCGATCAGTGGAGCAACAGGAGGGGTATCCTTAAATATTCTTTTGTACAGGTATCGAGAGCTGGCTTTCCTGCCCATCGGTATCCAATGTGGTCACCGAGAAATAATAAGTACCGGCAGAAAAATTTTTGAAAAGGTAGGTCGTCGTGGTGCCATCATTGATCTGGATGTTTTTATTTAACAGGCCCGGTGTGGATCCGTAATATATCCTGTAGCCTGCTATTTCCGATAATGCTATCGGCGTATTATCTTCGCGTTCGACAGGTGCGGTCCAGGATAACGTGATGTCAGAAGAGGCGCTGCTCTCATCACTGCCGTTGATAGTGATGACTACGGTGTGTGGTGTGCCATCGATGCTGTTAACGAAGAGCTTGTCCGTCAATACCTGCCCTTTTTTCAGAGCCTGAACGGCGGGCAGACTGTTCCTGGCAGCATAGATCCAGAACCCTGATGGGTATGTCGTGGCGCTGCCGAATCTGGTGGTGGCTACCCTTGCCAGTAACAGGGCTTCACCATCATCGTTGTCGATGACGTTTAATTTTCCAGTCGTGATCAAGGCATTGCCCCAGACAGGGACGACATCTTCCGTAACACTACCGGTGTCCGTGCCGGTGATGATCGCAGGCTGGTTGGACTCGTTAACACCTAATATGGTGATGGTTATCTTATGTGTCTCACCCTCGGTGCTGCGAACGGTCAGGCTGTCGGTCAATGCAGCACCACTTGTCAGATCCTGGATGACGCTCTGATTGTTGTCGGCAGCATAGCGCCAGTTCCCTGAGCTATCTATCGTAAGTTTTCCGTAGTTACCGTTCAGTGTGCTCTCGATAAAAACGGGTCCGGCATCGATGTTGTTTATAATATTTAACTTACCACTGACTTCCAGAAGATCATCCCCGTCAGGATCGATATCTTCTGTTACGCTGGCATTATCAACGCCACTGATTCCAGTGATATTATCGATACTGTTTTCTGTGTCCAGATTGTTGCTCCCGGCAGCCAGTGCGGCATTTTTTTCGGTGCTACACGAGGTCGTTTGCAGGGTTATGAGTAATATCAGAATTGAAAAGAACAGATTCTTCTGTACCGGGGTGAGATTCATTGACGCTCTTTAACCTACGGGTAAAACGTATCAAACAGCCAGAGTTAGAACCAGGCTGAGTGAAGCTGGATATAGAATTTTTTGGATTTTTGAGCATTTAGGAATCGACAGGTATGTTCCGGAGGTCTGGAACATAGTCCTGTCTGGTGAAGGCGTAATCTTACTCTTTCCTGATAATAACGGGAAATATTTTGTTGAAAAAAAGATGGCTTTGTTGGGATATTGACAAATGCCTGTCGGGCAGGATACGTGATTTCCAGTGAGCAGATTTTCTGATCAAACGGGTTTCGTGTTTGTAAAAGGAAGGCATTTTTTCATCTTGATGTTTGTGCTATGTTATAGCGGTGCCCTGGGGATTGTCCGTTTACGACAGAACTGACGTGGATAAAAATTAAGTGTGATAAATGATGATGGATGGTTTACGGGCTGATACTTTGAAAGCTGCGGTTGCTGAAAAAAATCGACTGGATATGGATGTACAGGTTCATAAAGTCATCGATTCGACGAATAGCTGGTGTCTGCAGCAATGCAAAACCGGCCGCTCTCTACCGTTTGCCTGTTTTGCAGAAGAGCAAACTTCTGGCAGAGGGCGGCGTGGGAAGCACTGGGTCAGTGCGGCTGGTGCTAATCTCGCCATGAGTGTCGTCTGGCCTTTTTCCCTGTCCGGACGACGACTGCACCTGTTGCCGTTGTCTATCGCATTAGCCATCGCTCAGACGCTTGAGCGTTTTGGTATGGAGCAGGTGCAGGTCAAGTGGCCTAATGATGTGTACGTGCAAGGTAAAAAAATCGCAGGTATCTTAATCGAGACATTGCCTGTCAGAGAAGGCTCGATAGGAAACAGAAATAAAAAAGGTGTCTCTGTTGCGACGGTGACAGGGGTTGGCCTGAATTATGATATGTCCGCGTGCAGGGATAGCGCATTAGATGGTGTGGTATTGACGGATATCTGTGAGCAGCTGGCAGGGCAGATGCCGTTGCCGGAGCGGCAGGATATAGCTTCAAGCCTGCTGACAGATGTTGTTCTCACCTGTCAAAATTTTCAGCAGGACGCTATGCAAAACCTCGAGGTATTTCGCACACATTATGATTATTGCTCAGGAAAAAATGTCGTGATCACCCTGGACGATAGAGAGACATTATCCGGTATTGCTCAGGGTGTTAATGATGATGCAGAGCTGCTGGTACTGATCGGTGGTGAGTTGCAGGCATTTAATAGCGCTGAGGTGAGTGTCGGTGCGGCATGTGGAGCAGGCCCGTCGTGATATTAACGGTCGATATTGGTAATAGCCGGATAAAATGGGCGACGTGGCAGGAACACAGGATTCTCGCCCGGGGCGTAGCCGGGTATGACTCTGATGCGTCGGGGGAAGTTTTTGACAGGTTGTTTGCCGTGCTGGGGGAGGCTCCGGCTGAGGCACCTTCGGCTATCTATGCGGTATGTGTGGCTGGCGAAGCAATAGCGCGGGTACTGGATGACTGGGTCAGGCGGCGATGGCAGCTCGGTGTTGAATATCTGCAAACACAGAAACAGTTTGCAGACATTACCAATGCGTATCCGGATCCAGAACAGCACGGTGCCGATCGTTGGGCGGTAGTCGTCGCAGGCCACCAGGCTTATCCGGGTCATTCTGTTTGTGTGATCGGTGCGGGCACAGCTATCACAGTGGATCTGGTCAATAAGGATGGTCGGCACCTGGGTGGTTACATCCTGCCCTCATTTGCCTCCATGTATTCGGCACTACTAGCGGATACGGCAAATATTAAACCCCGTTATGATCAGCAGCTTGACCAGCAGGGGATTCCCGATAATACCCGTGATGCAGTCAACCAGGGGCTGCATAAGTTGTTGCAGGCGGGTATACGTGAAATGTGTCAGTTGGCAGAGGACAGGATGGAAGCTCCGGTGCGCGTCGTCCTCACGGGTGGCTTTGCCAGTACAATACTGGATTATCCCGAGATGCCCATCATGCATCATAAGCCTGATCTGGTGATGCAGGGACTTTATAGTATCATGCAGCAAAATAAGAAGAATACGGGTCAATAAAATGCGCTGGTTATTTCTGTTCGTACTGTTTCTGAACCTGGCTTATATCGGATGGCAGATGAGTCTATCGCCTGCCGACTCCTATGCCGGTATTGCACCACTCAAGGGCGCGCAGCCGATCGTACTGCTGAGTGAGGTGAAGTCACACGCGATGGAGCAGGAGGCTACAGACATCGTTGTCGAAGAACGTGCTTCAGAAGAGGCAGTGGCTGAGCAACAGGACGATACTCAAGCACCAGAGGAACCGGCTACCATCATACCGGAGATCCGGAAACAACAGAGTGTCAGTGCTGATGCGGAGCAAAAGCCTGATTTGGCAGCCGTCGATAATAAACCGGTGAAAGTCAGTGAAAAAATTGCCCCGATTAATGCCGTGAAACCCGATGTGGTGCAGAAAAAGCCGGTATCTACTGGTTTGACCGGGCGTTGTTTTACGTTGGGTCCTTTTCGTGATCTGGCCAAATTACGCGGTTTGACACGGGAGATCAAACCCTACGTGGCGACAACGGATTTTCGCGGGCAGGAAAAAGCGGAGCCTGTAATATACTGGGTCTATATCGAGCCAGAAAAAAACTATAAAAAGGCCACCGAAACAGGTAA
>DROB01000465.1 GCA_011321985.1 Gammaproteobacteria bacterium
AAGGCGGCAGTTGAAGGGGCCCCGGTAAAGATCAATACCCCGCTGATTGAACTCAGCAAAGCAGAGATCATTCGCCGCGGCATAGAGCTGGGTGTCGACTACAGCGATACAGTTAGCTGCTATCAGGCTGATGAAGAAGGGCGAGCCTGCGGAAAATGCGATGCCTGCCGGCTGCGCAGCACAGGTTTCGAAGCAGCCGGAATCCACGACAATACGCGCTACGCCGGATGAATCAGGCGACTTGTTTCCGAGAGCTTGGCAGGCAACAAGAAAACCTCGAATTCTTCATAAAAAGGGTTGTGATTCTCCATGTAGCGTGTATTATTACGCCCTCTTTCAATACGGGTCGTTAGCTCAGCTGGTAGAGCACCGCACTTTTAATGCGATGGTCGAGCGTTCGAATCGCTCACGACCCACCATATTGCACAAAGGCCTGGCCATCTTTGCCAGGCCTTTTATGTTTTTGCAGTAGTGACAGGCCAGCGTGCAGATACTGACCCTGCGAGCTTTTCTGATTCATCAGACATACCTGCTTCTTGCTTATTTCTTTTACGTTCAATTGAGGGCTTTCTGGTTGATCACCAGATGAGGTTCCCCCGACCTATCTTCATCGGTTTTTTTTCGGCAACTCCGATTTTCTCTCCTCAAGATGAGCACTCCCCTGCAAAACAGATCAGCGGTTTCAGATATCCTGCCCTACTTTGTGAATGAAACTCAGCCTTGAGAACCTGCCAGGGATTCAGGGAGCAGGTAAAAGTGTGTCATTCTCGCGAGAAATCAAGGCCAGGCAGGGCACTATATGACAGGAGTCGCAACAATGTAGGGGCTGTAGCCAGTCGCGGGTGATAAAATGGATACACATAACCATCTATCTGGGTTGACCGGGCTCCGGGGGCTGGCGGCTTTGATGGTAGTATTTTCTCATGGAAGCTTCCACGGGATGAATGCTATTGGGGGTGTCAATCTCGATGGCATGGGTAAACTGGGTGTGTTCATCTTTTTTGTGCTCAGTTCATTTCTTCTGACAAAAGGGTTTTTGCAGCGAGTGGCGACCCCGATGGCCATTAAAGGTTCACTGGGAACCTACTTTTTCCGGCGCTTCATGCGGATCTATCCACTCTATGTATTAGCCATCTTTGTAAATTATATAATCAGCCTTGTCGTTGGCTCTTTCTATGTCGATTCATTGAGGTCAGTTGCCGAGCATCTGCTTTTCCTGGATGGACGAGGGATATTCTGGACTATCCCGGTTGAGTTCGGGTTTTATTTCCTTCTTCCTTTTATTGCCGTTTTTTTCATTGCATGGCGTAACAGGCCAGTAATTGTTTTCTCTTCGATTCTCGGGTTTATCCTGGTTTGGCAACATATCTATGAACCCGGTTATTATCCAACCGTTATCTGGTTTCTCTCGGTATTCCTCCTTGGTTCATTGGCTGCTTTTCTTCACCACTATCTGGCGGTAAATCATGCGGAACTGATCGTATCTGATGGTTTTCGCAGGGTGGCAGGCGTGGTAGCGGCGGTTTGTGTGCTTGTGCTGCTGTTTATGACGCCGGCAGTCTATTCAAAAGTCACAGGCGTCACGATCGACAGGGATCATTTTCATTATCAGTTTGTCCTGTTGGGAGTGATTAGTTCGGTCCTTGTTCTATCGGTCGCCTGGTCCTCTGGTGCTGTTAACCACTTTCTTGAAACACGAATAATGATATATTTTGGCAATATCAGCTATAGCCTGTATATCTGGCATATCTATGTTGCAAATACATTCAAGAGGATTGCTCTGGATATACCCATACCGAAATTCTATGTCTATTTTCTGGTATCACTCGTTGTGGCTACGCTGTCCTATAAGTGGGTTGAAAAACCCTTTTTTTCGGCCAATTCCTTTGCTGATATCAGGACCAAGTTTTCACTTTTCCTGTCTCGAAGATGGCTTTTCAGGAGCGGCCTTTTAACGAAGCTGCCACGAAAGCTTTTATTGTTGCGCATTCATCGTACCAATTGAGTCTCTCCTGAGTCCGCTGTTGAATTCCCTGTAATGTGACCGGTTTCAGCAACATGCTTATACCGCCCTCTCTTACCCATCATCTGAATTTATCACTGCTTGCAAGATGTTCTATGGGTATGTGGCTGTG